>DATLVT010000490.1:0-9971 GCA_035577105.1 Polyangia bacterium | reverse complement strand
GGCGATGTTGCGCACCTGGCCGGTCAGGTTCGACGCCATCGAGTTCACGTTGTCGGTGAGATCCTTCCAGGTGCCGGCCACGCCCGGCACCTGCGCCTGGCCGCCCAGCTTGCCCTCCGTGCCCACCTCGCGCGCCACCCGGCTGACCTCCGAGGCGAAGGCGTTCAGCTGATCGACCATGGTGTTGATGGTGTCCTTCAGCTGCAGGATCTCGCCGCGCACGTCGACGGTGATCTTCTTGGACAGATCGCCCTTGGCCACCGCGATGGTGACGTCGGCGATGTTGCGCACCTGGTTGGTCAGGTTCGACGCCATGCTGTTCACGTTGTCGGTGAGATCCTTCCAGGTGCCGGCCACGCCGGGGACCTGCGCCTGGCCGCCCAGCTTGCCCTCGGTGCCCACCTCGCGCGCCACCCGGCTGACCTCCGAGGCGAACCCGTTCAGCTGATCGACCATGGTGTTGATGGTGTTCTTCAGCTCCAGGATCTCGCCCTTGACGTCGACGGTGATCTTCTTGGACAGATCGCCGTTGGCCACGGCCGTGGTCACGCCGGCGATGTTGCGCACCTGATCGGTCAGGTTCGACCCCATCGAGTTCACGTTGTCGGTGAGATCCTTCCAGACGCCGGCCACGCCCAGCACCTCGGCCTGGCCGCCCAGCTTGCCTTCGGTGCCCACCTCGCGCGCCACCCGGCTGACCTCGGAGGCGAACCCGTTCAGCTGGTCGACCATGGTGTTGATGGTGTTCTTCAGCTGCAGGATCTCGCCGCGCACGTCGACGGTGATCTTGCGCGACAGATCGCCGCGGGCGACGGCGGTGGCCACCTCGGCGATGTTGCGCACCTGACCGGTCAGGTTCGACGCCATGCTGTTCACGTTGTCGGTCAGGTTCTTCCAGACGCCGGCCACGCCCTCGACTTCCGCCTGGCCGCCCAGCTTGCCCTCGCTGCCCACCTCGCGGGCGACGCGGGTCACCTCCGAGGCGAAGGCGTCCAGCTGATCGACCATGGTGTTGATGGTGTTCTTCAGCTCCAGGATCTCGCCCTTGACGTCGACGGTGATCTTGCGTGACAGGTCGCCGTTGGCGATGGCGGTGGCCACGTCGGCGATGTTGCGCACCTGGCCGGTCAGGTTCGAGGCCATGGCGTTGACGTTGTCGGTGAGATCCTTCCAGGTGCCGGCCACGCCGGGGACCTCGGCCTGCCCGCCCAGCTTGCCTTCCGTGCCCACCTCGCGCGCCACGCGGCTGACCTCGGACGCGAACCCGTTCAGCTGATCGACCATGGTGTTGATGGTGTTCTTCAGCTCCAGGATCTCGCCCTTGACGTCGACGGTGATCTTGCGCGACAGATCGCCGCGCGCCACGGCGGTGGTGACCTCGGCGATGTTGCGCACCTGGTTGGTCAGGTTGGACGCCATGCTGTTCACGTTGTCGGTCAGATCCTTCCAGACTCCGGCCACGCCGGGGACCTGGGCCTGGCCGCCCAGCTTGCCCTCGGTGCCCACCTCGCGGGCGACACGGCTGACCTCCGACGCGAACCCGTTCAGCTGATCGACCATGGTGTTCATGGTGTTCTTCAGCTCCAGGATCTCGCCGCGCACGTCGACGGTGATCTTGCGCGACAGATCGCCGCGGGCCACCGCCGTGGTGACGCCAGCGATGTTGCGCACCTGGTTCGTCAGGTTGGACGCCATGCTGTTGACGTTGTCGGTGAGATCCTTCCAGGTGCCGGCCACCCCGGGGACCTCGGCCTGCCCGCCCAGCTTGCCTTCCGTGCCCACCTCGCGCGCCACGCGGCTGACCTCCGAGGCGAACCCATTCAGCTGATCGACCATCGTGTTGATGGTGTTCTTCAGCTCCAGGATCTCGCCCTTGACGTCGACGGTGATCTTGCGCGACAGATCGCCGCGCGCCACGGCGGTGGTGACCTCGGCGATGTTGCGCACCTGGCCGGTCAGGTTGGACGCCATGGCGTTGACGTTGTCGGTGAGATCCTTCCAGGTGCCGGCCACGCCGGGGACCACGGCCTGGCCGCCCAGCTTGCCTTCCGTGCCCACCTCGCGGGCCACGCGGGTCACCTCCGACGCGAAGGCGCGCAGCTGATCGACCATGGTGTTGATGGCCTCCTTCAGCTGCAAGATCTCGCCGCGGACGTCGACGGTGATCTTCTTGGAAAGGTCGCCGCTGGCCACGGCGATGGTCACCTCGGCGATGTTACGGACCTGCGCGGTCAGGTTACCGGCCATCTGGTTGACCGACTCGGTCAGATCCTTCCACACGCCGGAGACACCCTTGACCTGGGCCTGGCCGCCCAGCTTGCCTTCGGTGCCGACCTCGCGGGCCACGCGGGTGACCTCCGACGCGAACACCGAGAGCTGGTCGATCATCTTGTTCACCAGCTGGGCCGAGCGCAGGAACTCGCCCTCCAGCGGTCGGCCGTCGACGTCCAGGGCCATCGCCTGCGACAGGTCGCCCTTGGCCACGGCGCCGACGGCGCGGGTCACCTCGGTGGTCGGCCAGACCAGGTCGTCGATCAAGGTGTTGAGCGCGCTGATCTCGTCAGCCCAGCCGCCCACGGCGCCGGGGACGCGCATGCGCTCCTTCAGCTTGCCTTCCTTGCCGACCACGCGGCAGACGCGCGTCGTCTCGGCGGTCCGGCGGGCGCTGACGGAGAGGATGTCGTTGAAGGCGTCGGCGATCTTTCCCTCGACGCCGACCGTGTCCGAGCGCAGGCGCGAGGCAAAGTCACCATCCTTGAAGCGCAGCATCGCCACCAGCAGCTCGCGGGCGAACGTGGACCAGGCACCATCGCCAGCGTGAGTTCCCGAACCATTTTCAGGAATCCCTGTCAGCGGCGGTCCATCCACCACCCCGGTCGTGGAATTGCCATTCTTCGAAGGCTCGATTGGATCCGGCATCGTGCTCTCCTAGGGGGACAGCTCTATTTTTGGGATGAATAAACAGCGTCTCGGCCGTTCTCGCGGTCGAACAGTTTAACTGTTTGTCATCAGTATTTCC
The DNA here is from genome assembly GCA_035577105.1 of Polyangia bacterium. Taxonomy (GTDB): domain Bacteria; phylum Myxococcota_A; class Polyangia; order Fen-1088; family Fen-1088; genus DATKEU01. The sequence continues at coordinate 6,952 of DATLVT010000490.1, read as the reverse complement.
CGTGGGCTGGACAGGGGAACCGCTCGAGAAACGTACAACACGAGCATCCTGGAATGCCGAAGAATACAGAGCACCCCTGAGACAGAGGTCTATTTGGCGATGCGCTTGACCACGCCGGCGTCGTCGTTGATCCAGTAGACAAAGGCATCGTCGGTGACGATCGGTCGGGTGCTGAGCGCGCTGTTGAAGGTCCGGGTCACTCCGGTGGCCAGCGTCTTCGCCCCGCCCAGGCAGCCGGTCAGCGGACACGAGTACAGCGTGGTCTGCTCCATCCAGTAGACGCCGTTCGCGTCGACGGTCAGACCTCTGATCGCCTCGCGGTTGGCGATGAAGTTCCTGGGAACATGAGCGTCGCAGTCGCCGGGCGTGCAGGTGCGGATGGCGCCGTTCAGCGTGTGCATGTCATCGCCGAACTGCATGTAGATGAGGTTACCGAAGACCACGACGGCGGTCGGTACCAGGCTGGTCAGGACCGTCGCGCCGGTGGCCGCCGCCGTGGTGCCGGGGCAGCCGGCGTAGGGGCACTTTTGCAAGCCCAGGGCGTCGACGAAATAGAACTCGTCGCTGCGGGCGCCCAGCAGTCCCAGATTGACGCCCTCGGGAACGATGGTCACCGGCGTGTCGCAGGCGCCGGCGTTGGGCTGGCAGACCCGGCGGTAGGTCAGCTTGGTGCCGTCGGTATCGGACCAGTAGACGTCGTTGCCCGCGTTGGTCAGGTAGGAGACTCCAAAACGAGCCATGGCCAGGATCGGCGCCGGCGACGGACAGCCGGCCAGCGGGCACATGAACAGGTCGTCGTGCTCGGTGCCGGCCTGGGTGGGCGCCGACATGAAGAAGAGGCTGCCGTTGGTGACCACCACCGACCAGGTGCTGTAACCGCCACTGCCCATGTCATCCAGCTGGGTCGGCTGCAGCACGCACCCCGTCTTGGGGCAGGCCAGGACCTTGGTGCTGTTCGTGAAGTAGAGGCGAGAGGCGTCGACGGCGATGCTGGAGGCCAGCACGCCGGGGATGACGGAAGGCTGGCAGGCGCCACGATCGCAGGTGCCGCCGCCGCAGGAGTGACCGCAGGCGCCGCAGTTCGTGGGCGACGTCGCGATGTCGGCGGAGCAACCGGCCTCGCCCGCGTCGCCGGCGTCGGTGATGGCGCCGCCGCTGCCGGTCGCGCCGCCGCTGCCGGAGGTGCCGCCGGTTGCGGCGCCGCCCGTGCCGCCCAGGCCGGTGCCGCCCGTGCCGCTGTCGCCGCCGCTGCCTGTCGCCGTGCCGTTATCCCCGCTGTCGTCGCCGCCGGCGACGTCGGGGGCGTGGTCGCTCGGCAGGTCGGCGGCGCCGCCGTCGGCCGCCACGCACACGCCGCGTCCGACGTCGCAGGAGAAACCGCCAGGACAGGCCTGGCCGCTGGACGCCCACCTGGTGATGCCGCTTTGAAAGTGCGGGTTGTAACCGCAGGTGGCGCCGCTGGCGGCCAGCGCGCAGAGAAACATGTAAAACAACGGCCGCGCGATGCGCGGGAGACGCGGCTGCCGGCCGGGCGCCATCATCAGAATGAACCTTCCAGCAAGAGCGCCCCGCCGTTCCGATCGAACGTCGCGCCGCCGTGCAGGCTGGCCGTTCGCTCGGATGACGACGGCGCCGCCGCGGTCACGCCGTGCCAGTACAGCAGCGCCCCGGTCACCAGGGCCGCGCCGCCCACGCCGTAGCCGATCCACTGCAAGGTCACGTCGCGCTTGCCGTCGCTGTCGGTGGTCGCCGAATACTGCTGGCTGACGGCGTCGGCCGCGCTGCGCGCCGCCAGCCCGTAGGCGATCCCCACGGCGATGAAGGCCGCGCCGCCGGCCGCGGTGGCGATCCCGGCGAGGCGCCAGCTCCGCGCGGCGCCGGCCTGGCCGGTGATTGGTGGCGCGGGCTGGGAAACGGTCGCGGGCGTCGTCGATGGCGGAGGCGCCACGGGCAAAGGCGGCGCCTCCGGCAACGGGGTGACCGGCGGCGAAGCGACGGCCGGAGGCGCCGCGGAGGCTTCGGCGGCCTGCGCGGCCTTCAGCGCCTCCATCTCATTTATATAGCCCTCGATCTCGTGTCGCTCGGTCCGGGACAGGCTCCTCGCCTTTTGCAGATATTCCTGAAAGCTGTCGATTGCCTGCTGCGGCTGCCGCATCTTCTGATAGCAGCGCCCGATGTTCCGCAGGTACACGGGATCCGCGGTGTCGGCGAACAGCGCGGCGAACCCTTCGACCGCCTTCTGATACCGGCCGGCCGCATAATCGGCGCGCGCTTCCAGCTCCCGCTTGTCGACCGGGGCCGCCTGCGCGACGGCGCCCGCACCCAGCAACAAGACGAGCAGGGCCACCACAAAGCGTGCGTTCAAGATTTCAGCATGGTCGCCGAGATAACGGCGCTCGTCCAGGCCAGCGCCGCCGAGATGAGCGCGGTGGCGCGGAACCCCTGCAAGTAGGCGCGCCCGACGATCTCGTGGGTGGTCGGGCGCAGATTCTCGGGCAGCGCCGACAGGTCGATGTCGATCAGGCGCTCGCGCTGCGACCAGACCAGCCGCACCACATCCTCCGGCAGGTGACCGATCAGCTGGCCTCGCAGCGCGTGCGAAAAAACCAGCGAGACGACCACGCCCAGCACGGCGATGGCCAGCAGCCCGGCGGTCCGGGCCACCGCGTTGTTCACGGCCGAGGCCACCCCGGCGCGGCCCTCGGGCACCGACGACATGACCACAGTCGTCAGCGGCGCCACGCTGATGGCCATCCCCAGGCCCAGCACCACGGCCGGCAGCAGGTAGGTCGAGGCGTAGCTGCCGTGCAGGCCCGGCAGCGCGAAGAGAAGAAACCCCACGCCGGCGATGGCCGGTCCGACGATGAGCGGCCGTCGCGCCCCATAACGATCGGCCAGCGCCCCCGACCAGCGCGACAGCACGAAGAGAATGACGACGAAGGGCAGCATCGCCGCCCCGGCGGCGGCGGGCGCATAACCCTGCACGCCGATCAGCATGAAGGGCCAGAAGAACAGCATGCCCCCCAGCGCGGCATACAGGAACAGCGTCAGCAGATTCGCCCCCAGAAACGCCTTGGAACGAAAGAGGGAAAGCGGAAGCATCGGCGACGTCTTCGTCTGCTCCACTTTTCCGAAGGCCAGCAGCAGGACACCGCCCAGGGCCACGGCCCCGATCGACCAGGTCCGGTGGGCGGGCGACGGGAAGGCGATCAGCCCGTAGACCAGCGCGCCCAGCCCCGCCGCCGCCAGCGCCGCGCCCGACCAGTCCAGCGGGCCGGTCGCCTGGGGATCGCGCGACTCGACCACCTTCCAGCGGGTGAGGATCAGAACCGCCACGGCGATGGGAATGTTGATGAAGAAGATCCAGCGAAACGAAGCGTGCTGGACCAGCCAGCCGCCCAGGACCGGACCCGAGGCGGTGGTGATGGCGGTGAAGCCCGACCAGGTCCCGATGGCCCGCCCGCGTCCGTGCTCGCCGAAATGGGCGCTGATGATGGCCAGGCTTCCCGGCATCAGCAGCGCCGCGCCGAACCCTTGCAGCGCGCGCGCCGCGATCAGCACGTTGGCGTCGGGTGAAATCCCGCACAGCATCGACGCCACCGCGAAGATGGAAACGCCGACGGCGAACACCCGCTTGCGTCCCAGACGATCGCCCAGGGCGCCACCCACCAGCAGGAACGCCGAGAGCAGCAGCGTGTACGATTCGACCACCCACTGGGTCTGGGCGGCGCTGGCCTGAAGTTTCTGCTGCAACACCGGCAGCGCCACGTTGACGACGGTGCCGTCGATGAACGACAGGCTGGAGCCCAGGATGGTGGCCGCCAGGACCCAGCGGCCACCAGGAACGACGGCCGGCGACGGCGGACGACCGCCGCTTACCATGAGAGCTCACGCATGCAGGGCCGCGCCGCAATCTAGGCGCGGCCCCGCGCTGCCGCAACAGGGTGGCGGAGGGTAAAGGCGAGGCAGAGGCTGGGGCTAAGGCTGGGTTCTCATGACTCGTCACATCTTGCGGGCGAAGGCCCGTGACGAATGAGAAGGCCGGGGCTAAGGCGTGGCGGCCGGTGCCGGCGTCGCCTCGGCCGGCGCCACCTCGTCCTTGTAGGCGTCGATCAACTTGTTGATGTCCATCTTGGTGAAGCCGGCGCCGGCCGTCCCGCCCGGCACCATCAGGATCGCCTTGCCGTCCAGCGCCTCGGCCACCTTCAGCTTCACCATCGCCTTGCCGCCTGCCCCGCGCAGCGCCTCGTTTCGCTTGGCGATGGCCTTGGCCTTGGCGGTGCGCTCGGCCAGCAGCGCCTCGGCGTTCTGCTGCTGCGCATAGAACGCGGCGTCGGCCGACAGCGAGACCTGCTTCAACTTCCCCTCGGCCTTGGCGATGTCGGAGGCCACCCCGCCGCGCGCCGTCTCCAGATTGCGCAGGGCCTCCTGCTCGACCGCTTCGGTCTCGCTCTTCAGCTGCTCGGCGCGCTGCTCGGCCAGCTTGCGATCGTGTATGACCCGTTCGTACTCGGGCGCAAAGCGGTGCTCGTGCAGGATCACCTGCATGATGTTGACGCCAAACGCGGACAGCGCCTTGGTCAGGACCTCGCGCGCCTTGTCCGCCTTCTGGAAACGCTTGTCAGAGTTGTAGACCGCCTCGCTGTCCAGCTCGTTCAGCACGTCCCGCACCAGGGTGCGCGCCATGGGCCGCACCAGCTTCTCCTTGACCTCGTCGGTCGAGACGCCCACCTCTTGCAAGATCTTCGGGATCAGCTTGGGATCCAGCGTCCACACCACGGTCACGTCCATGGAGATGTCGTTGCCGTCGGTGGTCTTGAACTGCAGGTCGTCGCGCACCTTGCGATCGCCTTCCTTGACGGCGGCCACCATCTCCAGGTTCTGCACCTTGGTGTCGAACGTGTAAAAGTCGCGGATGAACGGGGCGAACAGGTTCGTCGACCCCGGTGGGTACAGCTGGTCCTGCACCCCCTTCTTGGCGCAGCCCAGGCCAATCTTGCAGACCAGGACGCCGACCTCGGTCTCGCCGGTCGACCGCGACACGCAGCCGGCCCCCAGCTGCAGGAACGCGCCGGCAAGCAACACCCCGGCGAACCTCATCGGACCTGGAACTTTCGCAGCAGCTCGCCCAGATCCAGCGGGTTGGTGCCCCCCTTGCCGTCGCTGGGCAGCACGATCACGCGCACGCCGCGCAGGGCGTCCGCCATCTTCAGCCCCACCAGGTTCTCGCTGCCGGCCCCCTGCAGGGCGGTGTTCTCCAGCTGCGTCCCCTTGGCGTCGGCCAGCTCGACCAGCAGCCGCCCCTCGGCGGCGCGCTTGCGTTGATAGAGATCGGCCTGGGCCCGCAGCTTCTCGACCTCCGCACGCCCGCGCGACAGCTCCGTCTCTTGATTGGCGGCGCCCTGGGCGACCATGGTGTCGCGCTTGCGCTGCTCGATGGCGGCCTTGGCCTCGGCCTGGCGCAGGAACACGGTCTGGTCGCGGATCTTCCGCCCCTCGATCATCTGCTGATACTTGGGGTCATAGGTATAGCCACGGACCAGGACCGCTTCGATCTCGATCCCGTAACCGGCCACCTCGGTCACCAGCTGATCGTGGGCCGCCTTGGCTTTCTCGATGCGCTTGGGACCCTGATAAAACTCTTCGCTGTTCAGCTCGCCCAGCGTCTTGCGCAGGATGCGGTCGGCGCGCGGGATCACCAGCCGGTCCTCGAAGGCGCGCCCCGGTCCCGCCTCGGTGAACACGTGGTACGGGTCCTTGATGCGGTAGATCAGCGTGACGTCCAGCTGGACGTTGTACCCGTCGCTGGTCTGGATCTTGATCGAATCGGCCTGGCGCGACTGCTGCGACTGCTCGCTGGACGAGCTGCTGAAGTTGATGACCTGCAGATCGCGCGGGAACAGGTGCAACCGCTCCACGCCGCCGACGATGAAGTGCAACCCCGGCTGATAGCTCTCCGGTTTGATGCCCGCGCCCGAACCGAAATAGACCTGCCGGATGCCGATCATGTTGGGCGGCACGTACGTCGAGCACGACGACCCCAGCACATAGATGCCCAGCCAGACGCCGGCGATGATCCACAGCAGCTTGATGCGAATCAGCCGACCCAGCAGCCCGCGCAGGACCGAGCCCGCAGAGCGCCAGTCGATCGGCAGGCGGGGGTGAACGGGCTCGCTCATGGGCGGCGATCGGGTGGCGGCAGCAGGTCGGTCATGGTGACGCGCGCCTCCAGCGCCTGCTGCGAACCGGCCAGGCGGCTGGCAATCTGACCCAGGTCGCGAGCATAGCGGCGACGGTGCCACGCCACCGAGGCATCTGGCAACCACCAACCCGCCCCGGCCAGCGCGAACGGCAGCCATTTCTCCCAGATCGGAATGAACGGCAACCAGACGATCAACCCGCCCAGCACCAGGCCTGCCAGGACATAGGTCAGGCGCGCGCCCAGATCGCCGCCCCGCCAGATGCCGAAGCGCCGCGCTTCGGCCGCGGTGAAGGGGACCGCGATGGCCCGCCAGGCCGCCGGCAAGCAGGTCTGCAATTCGCGCTCGAGGGCGTCGAAGTAGACGACGGGCAGCTGCGAATCGAGATAGGCGGCGCGCACCGGCGCCAGGGCGGTCTCGACCTCGCGCGCGGCGGCCTCCGGATCACGCACGGCCACCTCGCGATGCCGCTCCAGGTGCGCCAGCACGTCGACGGCGATCTTCCCGATCGCAAATTCACCGGTCATGAGTCGTGCTCGCCATGGGGTCGTGCCGGCGTAAGCATGCCACGACGCGCCCGGGAACGGGCAGGCCGGCGGGCGCGGTGTGGTGTTCGTCGCGCGACCCGTCAGGCCGGACGCGGGGCCGGTGGCGCGCCGGGCTCGGGCGGCACGACGGGGACAGGGCGGCGCCGGTTCGGGCTGGAGGTGTCCGTCGGTGTCGTCGCTGGCGGCGACGTAGTAAAGCTTGCC
>DATLVT010000489.1:0-3561 GCA_035577105.1 Polyangia bacterium | reverse complement strand
GGTGGCGACGGTCTGGTGGGTGGCCACGTCCCAGGCCTTCACCACGCCCGAACGATCGACGGTGACCAGGCGGGTGCCATCGCTGCGAAAGGCGACGCCGCGGATGCGGTCGGTGTGACCGACCAGGGGCGTCCGCAGGTTGGTCGTCAGATCGTACAGAAACAGATCACCTTGGTCGCCGCCCACGGCCAGGATTCTTCCGTCGGGCGAGAAGGCGACGCGCCCTTGCAGCATCGCCGAGATCACCCGCCCCTCGGGCGACAGGGTGGTGCCGCTGACCTTCCACAGCTTGACGCGGCTGTCGCCGCCCGCGGTGACGGCCAGCGTTCCGTCGGGCGAAAACGCCACCGAGTAGACGGCCCAGTCGCCGACGCCGGTGTTCTCGTCACACATCGCCTTGGGCCCTGCGTGTTCAATCTCCAGGCACTTGCTGAGGCTGGGGGGATTGGTGACGACGATGGGTAGATCGCCGCTGGTTTCGCCGGCCGTTTCCGTCGGCGGCGCTTCCTCCGCGGCATCGGCTCGGTCGGGCGGAGCGTCGACGCAGACCTCGCAGCCTGTTTCACGTGACGAGGGCCGGTCCTTCCCGTCGGACGTCGGACCGTCGGCGCCGCCGTCGGGTGAAGGCGCGAGCACCTGCAGGACCAGGCTGACGACGGCGCTGGCCGCTCCTGGCTGGACGGAGGCGTCGGCGCTGGCCAGCGCGATTCCCAGGCCGCCGGTGTCCAGGCCGGCCGCCTCGACGGTCACCGTACCGGTCGCGCTGTCGGGCAGAAAAATCCCCACCGAAATTTTCGGGCTGGTCCACGCAAAGGACTGCGTCGCCAGCGTCGCGCCTTTCGACGTCACGGTCAGCTTCACGGTGGCCAGTCCCTGCACCGACGGCGCGGCGCCGACGTCGGCGCGCAACAATGACCGTCCCGCCTTCGAACAGCCGCCGGCGACAACAGCAAACGTCGCGACCATCACCACGGCCATCGCCTGTCCGCGCGCGGTCATCATTTGCAGATCCTTCCCGGGTCAACGCAGGCGGCGTCCTTGTGCGAGGTGAAGGCGCCGGCGGCGCCCAGGCCGGCCACGCCCGCCAGCACCACCCCGCCGACGATGCCCCAGAACCACCAGCGGGCGTAGATGGGCGGCGCTTCATTCGCCGCCGCCGGCCCCGGGGTGGTCGCCAGGGTCGCGCTGCTCTCCGGCGCGGCGGCTGGCAACGGCGCCGCGGAGGGAAGCGGCGGCGCTGGCGGACTGGCCGACGGCGGTGGCGTCGCCACCGGTGCTTGCTGGCGCGCCTCCAGATCTTCCATCTCCTTGATGTAACCTTCGACCTCGGCGCGCTCGTCGGCGCTCACGGTCTTGGCCTTGCGCAGGTATTCGCGAAACGCGCTGATCGCTTTTTCGGGCTGGCCCAGGTTCTGATAACAGCGACCGATGTTGCGCAGATAGTTGGGGTGCAGTTTCTCTGCGTACAGCTTGGCAAAGATTTCCACCGCCTCCTGGTAACGACCGGCTGCGAAGTCCTCGCGCGCCTGCAGCTCGCGCTTGTCCGTGGCCGCGCGGGCCTCGGCCCCCAGCGCCAGCAGCATCAGGGCCGCCGCCAGGATGGCGCCGGCGCCGGTGTTCAGCAGTCGGTTGGGGCTCATAGCTTGGCGGGCTCCTCGTCGGCGCGGTTGGTGGTCTTGTGTCGGGGCGGGCGCGGCGATTCGCGCGCCGGTTCCTGACGTTCCAGGACGAACGACATCTCTTGATCGCCGGTGACGGCCATTTGCCGGCTGGCCGTGCGATACCCTTTCAGCTCGACCTTCACGCCCAGCAGGTCGCCCGCCTTTCGGGTCAGCGCCACCGGCGTGGTGCCCAGGACGGAGCCGTCGGCCAGGTTCAGCACGCGCGCTCCCGCGGGTTGCGACGATACCGTCACGGTCGCGATGACAGGCGCGGGCGGTGACGGCGCAGGCGTCGGCGGTGACGGCGCAGGCGTCGACTGTGCCGCCATGGCTGGCGACGTGGCCGCCTGCGGCGGCGTCGGCGCGGTCGTCTCCGAAGTCGTCGCCTTGCCACGGTAGACGGCGCTGACCCCGACCACGCCCGCCACGATGACGGCCAGGGCGGCGATGCCGGCGACCGTCCCGCCCCAGCGTCGCCGTGGTGGCAGCGTCGCGGCGATTTCCCCCACACTGGAACTGGACGTCGTCTGCGTCGTCGCCGCGCCCGGGGCCGGCGTCATCAAGGCCGTGCTGCCCGGCGGCGGCACCAGCGAGCCGTTGTCCGGAAACGATGTCGCCGTGGACAGCGCGCCGCCTGGCACCGCCTTCAGCGCCTCGCGCACCGCCGCCATGTCGGCAAAGCGATCGTCGGGGTTCTTGGCCAGCGACCGCATGATCAGCGCCTCCAGCTTTGGCGGCACCTCGGGCACCAGGGCCGAGAGGCTGGGCACCGGCATGTTGAGGTGCATGTTCACCAGATCGCCGAAGCCCTCTGACACGAACGGCGGGCGGCCGCTGACCATCTCGTAAAGGATGATCCCCAGCGAATAGATGTCGCTGCGATGATCGATCTCGCGCACGCCACGGCACTGCTCGGGCGACATGTAAAGGGGCGTGCCCATCACCGCGCCGGTGCGCGTCTTCACCGAGCCGCCGGCGCCGCCCTCCTGCAGCTTGGCGATGCCGAAGTCCAGAATCTTCAGGCGCTCGCCGTCGGTGATCTCCTGGTCGGGCACCACGAACATGTTGTCGGGCTTCAGATCGCGGTGGACGATGCCCTTGGCGTGGGCCGCCCCCAGCGCCGACGCTGTCTGGTAGGCGAAACGCAGCGCCGAGCGAACGGGCAGGCGGCCCAGGCGGCTGATTCGCGCCGCCAGGCTCTCCCCTTCCAGAAGCTCCATGACCAGATAGGGCATGCCGTCGGACAGCGCGCCCGAATCGAGGATCTCGATGATGTTGGGGTGCCTGATGGCGTTGGCGGTCCGAGCCTCGTTGAGAAAACGCGCCAGCAGCTGGGGATCAAGGCTGAGGTTGCGATGCAGGACCTTGACCGCCACGCGCCGGCCGATGCTCCGGTGTTCGGCCAGGTACACCGCCCCCATCCCGCCCTCGCCGAGCAGAGAAACGGCGCGATAGTTCCCGAACCACTGGCCGATCATTTTGGGCGGCCAATGGTACCCAAAAGCGCGCCGCGGAGATACCTCGCGCGGCTGCCGCGGACGGTCACCGCCCTCGCCGGTGCGAGGCGCTGTTACGCGCCCGCGCTCACGGGCAGAGCGCCGCGCACGACGGCGACAGCGCGCTCAGACGGCAGGCGCGCTGGGCGAGGTACAGATTCGGCGGGTTCGGCGTGCCCAGGTTCTCCACGATCACCATCGGACCGTTGTTCGACGTGTCCCCCGACGGGCTGGCCTTGCCGCCCCCAGGCAGCGTGACGTCCACCAGAGCGCCAGCCGGCATCTCGCCCGCCGCCGCCACCAGCGAGGTCATGCCGCCGGTCAGGGCGACACTCCAGTTCACGTGGCGCGCCCCCAGCAGCGGCCCCGACGCCGCCGGGCCTCCGTGCTGGCCGTCGTTGTTG
>DATLVT010000488.1:0-3353 GCA_035577105.1 Polyangia bacterium | reverse complement strand
TCGTGCACGATCGCGATCTCGCGCGAGGCGGCCGCCAGCTGCTGATCGATGCGCCACTGCACCCAGGCGTGAAACCGCACGCGCCGCGCCTGCTGGGTGACAAACCCGGCGACGTCGGCGCCGTCGGGGCGGCGCAACCCGACGGGCCAGCGCCGCCAGTCGCGCCCATGTTTTTCCGCCAGCGCGGCGTAGGTGGCGAACTGGGTCAGCGCCGTGCCCTGCTCGGTCCAGTAGCGATCGAATTCGGCGTCGCCCTGAAACTGATCGAAGATCGCTTCGATGACCGGCGCCTTCAGGGCGAACACGGCGTCCCGATCGATGCGCCGGCGGCTGTTCAGCGCCCGCCCGGCGCTGGCCGCGGCGGTCAGCGCCGGCCCCAGCGCCTGGGCGCCCGGGATCTCCTCGACCCGCAGATAAAGGGGATTGCGAAAGCGCCGGCTGCTCGGGTAATAGGGCGACGCCTCGATGGGCGTCACCGGCACCGGCGCGGTCAGCGGGTTCACCATCATCACGCCCGCGCCCAGCGTCTGCCGTGACCAGCGGGCCAGGCGGCGCAGATCGCCCAGATCGCCGATGCCCCAGCTGGCCTGCGAGCGCGCGGCGTACACCTGGACCGCCCAGCCCCAGGTGCGCAGGTCGTCGGGCAGATGGCAACGCCCCGGCGTCACGATCAGCAGCGTCGGCTGGCGATCCATCTCGTCGCGGCGGTGCAGCTGGTGGTACCCGAAGGGCAGGCCAGGTGGCAGCTGACCGTCATCGATGGTCAGCGTGGTGCCATCCTCCAGCGTCAGCAGGCAGGGGCCGTCGATGTGGCGCTGGTCGGCCGGTCCCAGCACGCGCACCGCCGGCAGGGCCGGCTTTTCAGCCTGGCTGCCGCCGCCAGCGCTGTCACCGGCATCGACCTCACCGGCGACCGCCACGCCCATCGCCGCCAGGATCGCGGAGTGGGTGGCGGGGCGGGTGACGTGGCTGGCTCCGCGCGCGTCGTGGTAGCTGTTGACGATTCCCCAGCGGTCGGTGGGCATCCAGGTCGCCTACCGTCCGCCCCAGACGTCGCGCACCGTCTGCTGGCGCCCGCTGCTGGTCGTCAGCGCATTGAACAAGAGGCCGCGGAAGATCATCGCCCAGTGCAGAAAGATCAGCAGCAGGGGCGCGAAGGCCAGAGGCATCCCGATGATCACCTGGGTCAGTCCGGTCATGGAAAACAGCGCCTGCAGACCCAGCAGGCGCGCCCCCAGCTCGGGTTCTTGCAGCACGCCCGTCGGCAACAGCAGGATCACGCCCAGGATGACATTGGGAAACAACCATTCCAGTCCACGCGCCGAAATAAAGCGGGCCGCCTCCGCGAGCAGACCGAAGGAGCGCGTCGAGCTTTGATACAGCAGCTCCGGCACCGGATTGAAGAAGATCGTCATGGCCAGGCTGATCAGAACGGCGACGATCTGTCCCTTGGGAAGGCCGCCCACCAGCGGCGTGACCAGCATGTTGATGATGAAGAAGGCGAACATCACGCTGACCACGTCCCAGAGGCGCGCGCCAAAGCTTTCCTTGATGTCGCCCATGCCGATGCGGCGTCCGCCCACCGCCAGGGCCAGCAGGTGCAGATAGCTGGAGGCCACCGCCGCCATGCCAAAACCCGCGGCGATCCCCCCCAGCAGTCCCCCCAGCTTCGACGTGATGATCAGGATTGCGACGATCAGGCCGGCATAGGCGGGCAAGGCCAGCGCCAGCGGCCAGGCCTGCACTGCTTGTCGGGCCGCCTTGACCGCCAGGCGACCATACAGCTGAAGAGTGCTTATCACCTGCTCAATCTACCCTGACGGCACGACCTCGGCACGCGGCCCGTGCGATGGTACTTTAGCGTCGAAGCATGGCCGTTCACGGACGCTACACGATCGTCGGAAAACTGGCGGACGGCGGGATGGCGGAAATCTTCCTGGGCGCCCAGCACGGCGCCGAAGGTTTCGAAAAGCCGGTGGTCCTCAAGCGGATCCACACGGCGTTTTCCGCCGACCCGCAGTTCCGCAACATGTTCATCGACGAGGCCCACATCTCGATGAGCTTGAGCCACGGCAACATCGTCCAGGTGCTGGACCTGGGCGTGTCGAACGGGCGCTATTTCCTGGTGCTGGAGCTGGTCGACGGCTGGGACCTGCACCAGATCTTGAAACGCGCCCGCGCCGCCCAGATAGCCTGGCCACCGGCGCTGGCGCTGTACGTGGCGGCCCAGCTTTGTCGCGCCCTGGCCTTTGCTCACGCCAAGACCCAGAACGGCCGCCCACTGGGCATCGTCCACCGCGACATCAGCCCCAACAACGTCCTGCTCAGCGAGCAGGGCGAGGTCAAGCTGGCCGATTTCGGCATCGCCAAGGCCCAGCGCAAGCGCGAGCAGACCGCGGCCGGCGTCATCAAAGGCAAGGTCGCCTTCATGTCGCCGGAGCAGGCCACCGGCGCCACCATCGACTGGCGATCGGATCTGTTCTCGGTCGGCACGGTGCTGTACCTGATGACCACCGACAAGCAGCCGTTCGAGGGCGCCAACGATCTGGAGACGCTGGCCCACGTGCAACGCGCCGAGTTTTCTCCCCCCGACAAGGTGAAGCCGGACCTGGCCCCGCCGCTGGTCCGGGTCATCACCCGGGCCATGCGCCTGCCCGTCGGTGAGCGCTATCAGACCGCCGACGAGATGCAGGCCGACATCGAACGCGTCCTGCGCACCGAGTACCATTCGGCGGGACAGACCGAGCTGAAGCAGTGGCTGGCGCAGCTGGCGCGCAAGGACGGCGCCCCCACCATCAGCAAGCGCGTCGGCGACGGCACGGCGGCGGCCGCCGCCAGCGACGGGGGCACCGATCTGAACGCTGGCACGTCGTTCGAGCTGGGCGATCTGGACATCGCCGCCAGCATGACCGAGGTGGCCCCCACGCCGCCCCCCATGCCGGCCCCGGTGCCGCCGCCACTGCCGCCCGCCGCGGGGGCCGCGGCCGCGCGCGAGGCCGTGCCCGACAGCACCTACGTCGATGACAGCCGCGCCCGAGCCAAGGGCAAGAAGCCGCGACGGATGGGTGGATTCTGGCTGGGGGTCACGGCGGCCATCGCCGCGGTGATCGGCCTTCGTTACTTTGGCGAGTGGGCGTCGCGCCAGGGCTGGTTCGGCCCGGCGACGGTCAGCGACGGTCCGACGTCACCACCGCCACCGACGATGGAGCCTGTGCCGGCGGAGAAATCTGCGCCCAAGCCAGCCGCATCAGGCCAGCCAACGCCGACGCCGATACCGACGCCGCCTCCGTCGCCGGCAGCGACAGCGACGCCACCCACGCCCGCAACGGGAGCCATGGGCACCGCCCCCGACG
>DATLVT010000487.1:0-3904 GCA_035577105.1 Polyangia bacterium | reverse complement strand
GGCGTGCAGCGATCGCCCGCCGCGCCCGAGCAGCTCGTCTACGGCCGCAACGTCGCGACCACCGCCATGGACAGCAAGGGCAACGACGTGGCGATGGACAACGTGCGCTCGCACACCGACGGCTGGTCGATCCCGGCGTTCTACGCCAGCCCCGTCATGATCGGGAACAAGCTCTACTTCGGGACAACGCTGGGGATCACGTACGTCATCGACGCCAGCGCGAAGGTCCTCGACGAGACCGCCATTCTTGGCTACGGCGACCTGGGACCGCTGGGCCAGACCTGGAGCCTGGCCGGTCCCAGCTACGCGGGGGGCGTGATGTACCACCACAGCAGCAAAGAGGTCGTGGCCATTCGACCCTGACGAGCAAGCAGCGTGTCATCAAGGCGCCCCGGGGATCAGCCCCAGGCAGTGGCCATTGGTGCATACGACGACGTAGTCGGCGCAGGAGCCGACGCAGGCACTCCCGCACACGGGCGGGTCAGGCTGCGCCTTGCCCAGGCCCTTGCAGGTCTGACAACCGTTACAGGAATCGCGAAGCAGGCGACAGTCCGACGCCAACTGGCACTCCGGAGGAGGGGCGACTGTGTCGACGGCGTCCGCAGTGGCTGCCGCATCGGCGTCATCACGAACGCAGGCGCAGGCGGTGCTATCAAAGTGATTTCCGGCGGCGCAACTGCCGCTGCACAGTCCCATGTCGACGGCCGCATCGTCGCCGCCATCGGCCCTCTTCGGCACCGTCCCCAGAGTGACATCGCTGCAAGCAGTGACGAACAGCGCCAGCGAGAGAGCGCAAACGGTCGAGAGGCAAAGTCGATCAAGGATGGTCTTCATGACGGTGGGTCTCCTGTTGTGCGGCAGTGGCTTTCCCATGAGCCGGTGCCCACCAGCCGATCCGTCACGGATTTTCGCGTGCGCACGATTGATTGATTCGCGCCGTCAGCGGTGCGTTGGACGCGTCGTTGGACAGCCGACGCGCGATGGCGCGCGCCTCGGCGTCGCGTCCCAGCGCGCACAAGGTCAGCGCCTGCTCCGCTCTCGCCACGTCAACCATGACGCCGGCCGGAAAGGCATCGGCGTAGCGCCGTAGCAGGGCCAGCGCCAGCGCCGCATCGCCCGACGTGCGCGCGGTCTGCACCTGGCGAAGCAACGCCGTCTCCGCCCCGAGGAGCGGCAGCGCCGAAGAGGCCGGCGGCGTGGCGCGGGCGACGGCCGGGCGGTCGCGGCGGCCCGCTGGCCGTGACGCAACCGCCGGGCCCGACGGCGCGTCAGGCGGCAGGCGCGGAGGCGACGGGACCACGTCGGGGGCGATCGCGGTCGATGGCAGCGACCCGGCGCGGCCGTGGGACGCCGCCACGGACGCGGTGCTGTGCGCGCGCGACGGCCCGGAAGAATGCGAGGACGTCACCCGGGACAGGCCCCACGCACCGCCGGCCACTCCGCCGCCGAGGACGAGGACGCCGACGATCTTTGTCAGCGGCGCCGCCAACCACGCGGTCATCGCACCGGCACCGGTTCCGGCGGTGGCGCCCGCGGCCGCGGCGCTGCCCGCCCCCGTCGCCACCGCCTCGGTGGCCGCGACCACGCCGACGGCGACCGCCGTGGCCAGCCGACGGGACAGCGCGCCTTGCACCCGGTCGCGCGCGCCGGCGGGCGGATCGAATCTGTCCCCGTCAAGCAGGAGGCGCGTCGCCTCGGGACCAAGCTCCTTCATGACGTCCTCCGCGCGTCGCGCGCACGCCGCCGGGCCGTGCTGCGCTCGAACTCTTCGCGGGCCAGGCGCAGCCGTGAATAGATCGTGTTGATCTTGTCGCCGGTCAAGGAGGCAATCTCGGGGATCGTCATCTGTTCCAGTTCGGCCATGACGAAGACCTCCCGCCGCTCCGGCGCCAGATCATCCAGCACTTGCTCCAGGATACGCATCGCCTGCGCCTGGGCGACCTGCTCGTCGGGAAGCGCCCCGGCGTCCGCCCGCGCCTCCGTCTGCCGGAGATTTTCGGACGACGAGGCGCGCCGGGCGTTCGCTCGAAAGGTGACCCGATGATATTCGCGCACCGCACGCAAGACGATGCCGTACAGCCAGGTCCGCAGCGCTGAACGCCCCTCGAACGCCGGCAGCCGCCGAAAAACAATCATGAAGACCTCCTGGACGAAGTCCTCTATCGCCGTGTCGCTCACCCCCAGTCGACGCGCGCTTCTCCAGACGAAATCAAAGTGCTCCTGGTAGAGCTGTGCGAAGGCCGGGAGCGCAGGCTGCCGGTTCGATTCATCTGATTGGGCGCGTTCCCCGACGTCCTTGAGCGATTCAACCGATGGGGCGACGGGCATCCTCAAGCTGAGTCGGTACGGCATGGCCTTTCCGTCACGGAATTCCCAGCTCGACGCCGATTCCCAGGCGCATCGAAACGACGCCCGGGCGATGCTGGGCGTCGCTGTTGACGACGATGAACCGCGGGCGGGCAAAAGGGACGTCGGCGTCAGCGGTGGCCCTGACCATCCCCCAGCGAACGAAGCGCCAGGCGGCGATGGCGCCCAGGCCACCGCCGGGCCACGTGGTCGCTCCACCCGCGATGTCGAAGGCGCCGTACCCGACGGCGTGAACGTGGTCCACGTTGACGGCGACGCACGGACCGATGGCAAAGGAGGCCCCCCCGAACGGGGCGCAGATGCGCAGCGCCGCGCTGATCATCGAGAAATCACCGCCGGCGGCCGGCGCCTGCAACATGAGGTCTCTCTGCGGGAACCAGTAGGTGCCGGCTGCCTCAGCGCGAAGCAGGCCCGCCCTCCAGGCGGCGCTCACCTCGGCGCCGGCGACCGGGCGAGGCAGCGTGGCGCTGTCAACACGCAGGGACGTCGCCAGCGACAGGTGATCGACGACGTTCGTCGACGCTGGCCGGTGCGAAGACGTCCGCGCCTGGGCCGTCAGCGTCGTCGCGTCGCCGGGGGCAGCGTTCGACGGCGGCCGTTTCGGCGCCGGCGGCGCCGTCGATACCGGCGCGGTCGGCGCGCCCGACGACTCCAGGGCAAGGGCCAGGTAGAGAGCCGTGGCCTGGGACAGGGCCAGGCAGGATTCTCCCGACATGGATCGCGTGCTGATTCCCTCGTCCGAGATCGTCTTGATGCTGACGCTCCAGGCGCCAGAAGACTCGCGCGTCACAACGACGACGGCTTGCAATGGCGGAGCTGTCCCGTCCTCCCGGGCTCTCAGTCGAAGCGCATCAGCCTCGACCTCGGCCGCGGTGGGGCACTCGGCGGGCGCGGTCCAGGACAATTTCAATGACACGTTCAACGACAGGTTCAACGACGGCCGCGCCAGGCCTTCGCGAGATGAGACCAGCAGCGCCGCGCCGGCCACGGCGGCGATCAATCTTTCATTCAACCGGCATCGTCTCAACGGGGGGGGTTCCTGCGCCTGGTCCCTAGCAACCGGGGGACCAAGGGGCGCTCACCGCTCGAGGCCTCCAGGGCGCCTGGAAATCGTCGCGCCCCGCCCGACAACGCCTTCAGATTCTTGAGTTCCTGCCCATCGGTAGGGCCCGGATGTCGCGACTGCGTCGCCGCCGGCCGGCCCCGAAATCGGCGCGCAGGCCCGTCATCAGTGCCGCGAAGTCTGGCCGCGCATCGTCATCAGTTGCCTGCTCGATGCCTCTCGAACGTCTATTTTATCCGTGAAACGTCTTGTCCTGAGTTCCGGAGCCTTGCTGTGCCTGTCCCTCGCCGCTTGTAGCAGCAGCCCGTCGATAGGCGATGCCGGCAACAACGGTCAATCGGGAGGAAGCCCAGGGACAGGGGGCGGCACCGGCGGTCTCGGTGGCCCGGGAAGTGGAGGCGTGGGCACGGGGGGCGCCAGCGGAAATCCGACCGACGGGGCTGGCATGGACGTAGCGACTGGCGGCGCGGGGGG
>DATLVT010000486.1:0-3856 GCA_035577105.1 Polyangia bacterium | reverse complement strand
TTCACCTGACCGCGCCGCCGCCCGACTGGACGGGCTCGCGCGGGCGCATCACGCCCGCCGTCGTCGACCGCCTGCCCATGCTGGTGGCGCCGACGTTTTACCTGGTGGGCAACGGGGCCATGATCGACGAGCTCAAGCGGGAGCTGGTCAGCAAGGGCGTCGATCGAAAAAAGCAGATCCGTACAGAGGCGTTTTTTGACTGACGGGGGCAGGCTAGACTTTCGGGACAGGAGGACGATGAGGACGACGAGGACGGTGGGCACCGTGGTCAGCGGCCTCCTTCTGGCGGTGGCCGCCTGCGACAGCACCACCCAGCCGGCCTCCGGCCTGATCGCGCTGAGCCCCGATCGCGCCTACGCCGACGCCCCCGTCGCCGCGGCCTTGCACGGGGGGCCTTTCCGACCTTCCCTGTCCATCGACACCAGCTCCGGCACGGCCAACGTCGATCTTCGTTCGTTCGGGTGCTGGCTGCTGCCTTCCGCTCCGAACGTCGCCGGCATGGCCACGGCCAATGCCATCGCAGCGACCGTCACCGGCGTGGTCAGCCCGACACAGCTCAGCGTCAGCATTCCGGCCGGGCTGCCGGCGGGCGTCTATGACGTCGAGCTGCGCGATCCCGCGGGACGGGCTGGTTTTCTCAAGAGCGGCTTCCGGTCGCTGGGACCGGATCGGGACGCCCCCGACGTCTCGCTCAACGGCCCGCTCGGCGGCACGTACGTCATTGCCGGCACGCGGGTGCCGGTGATCATCAGCGCCAACGACGGCGACGGTCACCTCACCTCGCTGGGCTGGGTGCTGACGTCGCTGAATTTTCCGGCGCAGACGCACACCTGTCCGTCCCCGCAGGGGGCGGCGCGCGCCACCTGCTCGGACGGTGAGATCGTCTTGCCGCCGTCGACGGCGCTGGAGGACAGGTTGAGCCTGCGCGTCGATGCCCAGGACCAGGCCGGCAACATCGGTTCGCGGGAAGATCTTTTGCTTCTGGCGCAGATTCCGGTCATCACCGTGTTCGCGCCCAGCAGCGGACCGTCGACGGGCATGACCGAGATTGTCGTCCAGGGGCGATCGTTCGTTCGCGGCACGCGCGTCCTGATCGACGGCGTCCCCATCACGCCGGCCGGGGGCATCGTCGAGAGCGACATGACCATCCGGGGGTTCACGGCGGCCCACGATCCCGGCCCCTGGCCGGTGGTGGTGGAGACCGGAAACAAGCAGACGGCGGGACAGAATTTCACCTATGTCGCGGTCCCGGTCCTCCGGCGCATGTCGCCCGACAACGGCCCTTCGGAGGGCGGCACCATGGTGACCATCGTCGGCAGCCATTTTGTGTGCGATCGTCCAGGGACGGTGGGTACGCAATTTTCCGTCGGCGCCGGCGTCCTGCGCATCCCGGTGATGGTCACCGACTGCGCGGGATCCAGTCGGGTCGTCGCCACCATGCCCCCCTACCCCATTCCGCCTGACGGCACCGGCACCGTCACGCTGTTCGCCCTGGATCCGGCCGCCGGCGAATCGACGTTGCCGGACGCCTTCACGTACACGTCGCTGCCAAAAATGACGCCGCCCCCGCCTTCGCGCTGATGAAACTCTTATCCAAGCTGACCTTGCTGACCCTGGGTGTCTCGGCGGTGCCGCTGGCCATCGCCGGCTATTCGTCGCTGCGCATCGGCCAGAACGCCCTGCGCGGGGCCATCGAGGAGAACGAGCTGACCGTCGCCAAGCAGGTGGCCGAGTACACGGCCAGCGAGATCAGCAACCTGCTGTCGATCCTGCGCGTCGACGCCCACATCTTCGACCTGACGCGGGCCGGCCGCGACGCGCCGACGCCGCAGGGGCTGCTGAAATTTTTGCAGCTGGTCTATCACCAGAGCGACGACTTCTGCGCCGTGGCCATGTTCGACGAGCGGGGAGCGTCGGTCGGGCAGCCGGCGTTCATGGAGAACCCCGGCCAGTACGAGAGCTTTCGCAACCACGAGCCGATGCGCCCCACCGACGTCGAGGCCGTGGGGTTGATGGCGCCGCTGGGCGAGGCGGCCCGGACCGGGCACGGCGTCGGTCCGGTCTTCCTGGGTGGTCCCAGCCATCAGCCGCACGTGGTCGTCGCCGTGGCCTTCGATCCCAGCCTGGGCGGCGGCAAGCGCATCCTCAGCGCCGAGATCACGCTCAAGCGGCTGGGTGACTATGTGGCGGCGGCCTCGACCGCGGACACCGACGTCAAGCTGCTGGACAGCCGCGGGCGCCTCATCGCCTCGGGCTCGCGCGGGGGCGTGGCCAGCCTGGAGGCGGTGCGGATGCCCAACGGCAGGGAGGGCGAGCTGCCGCCCACCGACTTCGTGGGCGAGTACGAGATCAACCGGCGCCGCGCCATCGGCGCCTTCGCCGCCACCGGCGCCTACGGCCTGGGCGTGGTGGTCGATCGCAGCGTCAACGCCGCGCTGGCGCCCGTGGAACGGATCGCCCGCGCCACGCTGTTCTGGATCGGCATCTCGGCGCTGATCGGTTCGATCGTGGCGCGCAGCGTGGCCCGCCGCATTTCCCAGCGCGTGGAACAGCTGTCCGACGGAGCGCTGCAGCTGGCCGCCGGCAAGCTGGACACCCGCATCCAGCACACCTCACGCGACGAGCTGGGCGATCTGGCGGTGGCGTTCAACACCATGGCCGGCTCGCTGGACGGCGCCCGCACCCAGATCCTGCAGCAGAACAAGGAGATCCTGGCCTGGAACCAGACCCTCGAGCGCCGGGTCGATGAGAAGGCGCGCGAGCTGCGCCAGGCCCACGATCTGCTGCTGCGCTCGCGGTCGCTGGCCGCGGTCGGCGAGCTGGGCTCTGGCGTGGCGCACGAGATCAACAATCCGCTGGCCGGGGTGCTGGGCATCGCCCAGCTGATCCTCACCGACCTTCCGGCCGATCACCCCATGCGCTCCATGATCGAAGACATCGAGGAGCAGGCCACGCGCATCCGCAAGGTGGTGTTCAACCTGCTGCGTTTTGCTCAGCGCGAGATGGGGGAGGACATGGTGGCCATTGACGTCGCCCGCGTCATGGACGACGCCATCGAGCTGTGCGGACCCAGCGAGCTGGCCAGCTCCGGCGTGCAGGTCATCAAGCGGTACGCCAGGCCGACGCCGCTGATCCGGGGCAGCGGCACCCGCCTGCAGGAGGCGTTCATGCAGCTGATCCAGAACGCCCGATCCGCCATGGCCAAGGGCGGCACGATCGCCATCGAGACCAGCGCCCCCGAGGACAAGCTGGTCCGCGTGACCATCCGCGACACGGGGCGCGGCATCAGCCCCGAACACCTACCTCGGATCTTCGATCCCTTCTTCACGACCAAGGGAGATTGGGCCGGGACCGGAATGGGGCTGGCGGTTGTCCACAAGACGATCGAAGATCACGGGGGGGCTATCCAGGTGCAAAGCCAGGTCGGCACGGGCACCAGCGTGAGCATGACCTTCCCGATCAACGCGGGACGGAGCCATCTGCCGTGAACAACAAAGGCTCGTACAGACGCGTCGGGGGCTCGGTGTTCCTGGGCGTCACCGTCGTCATTCTGCTGTTCGGGGCGACGCGCCTGTCGAAGATTCTCTTTGAACGGCCGACGGGGACCGGCACCGGCGCGCCCAACGCTGCCAGCACCGTGCGGGCGACACCCGAGCCGGCCGCCGACATCAACATCTTTCAGGTGACGTCGGCGGTGGGCCAGGTCGACGCCTATCGAGATGGCCGCTGGATCGCCGTGCAGAAGGGCGATCTGCTGAGCCTGCAGGACATCGTCCGCACCACGCCCGGCGCCAGCGCCGTGCTGCGCCTGGGCGCCGCCACCGAGATCGACCTGCGCGAGAAGGTGGAGATCCGT
>DATLVT010000485.1:0-16284 GCA_035577105.1 Polyangia bacterium | reverse complement strand
TTGGGTTACCTATTGGCGCCCATGTGGATGAACCAATTGCCGTCAGCCGTCCCCAGGAATCGCCGGGGCATTGCTCTGTTCGTCGTGACCGCAGCCGTCATGACGCTGGCTTCGCCTCTGGCGTCGCGGGCCGACACCACGGCCGACAAGAAGCGCGCCACCGCGCTGTTGCTGGAAGGGGCCAAGCTGCTGGACAAGAAGGAGTTCAGCGCGGCGCTGGAAAGGTTCACCGACGCCTATCGATTGGTCGCCAGCGCCAAGATTCAGTTCAACATCGGTCTGACGCAAGAAGGGCTGGATCGCCCCGCCGAGGCCATCCGTGCCTACCGCATCTACATCGACGAAGCGACCAGTGACTCGCCGGTCCGACGCGCCGACGCGCGCGTGCGCATCGACGCCCTCCGCCCGCATGTCACCCAGGTGCAAATCACCTCGGACGTTCCCGGGGCGCTGGTCTTGATCGATGGGGTCGAAGAAGGGCGCACACCACTGTCGCGGCCCGCCGTGGTCAATCCGGGTCCCCACCAGGTGGTGGTGCAGTCACCATCGGGCGTCGGCCCCCCCTGGACGCGCGCCGTTCGCGGCGAAGCGGGCGCCAAGCTGGAGCTGCAGGCCACCTTGCAGGCGCCCATCACGCCACCCGTGCTGGCGCCGCCGCCTCCGTTGACCAGGACCCCCGAGCCGGTCGTGACCGAATCGACGCCGCTTTTGACCAACAACACCTCGGGCGAGCCACCGACGGAACCATCGCGGCCGGTCTACAAACGGGCCTGGTTCTGGGGCGTGGTGGCCGGGGTGGTGGTGGCCGGCGCGGTGGGCGCGGTGCTGGCCACGCGCAGCGGATCGACGACGTACCCGTGTAACTTTCAGTCCACCTGCCTGGGCGGCAACTAGCAACTTGACGATGAACGCAATGAAGCTCCTGAAATTCAGCCGCCGCATGCCGGCGACGGGCGTCTCGCTGCTGGCAGCGGCTCTCCTGGCTGGTTGTGGCGCCAGGACCGAACAGACCGGCCTGGTGGTGGAAGTCCGAGCCGTGGGCCTGGCGGCCGGTGTCGATCTGGATCAGCTGGTGATCACGGCAGGCAGCGTCGCGCCCGCCAGCTTTACGCTGGCGGCGGGCCCTTCGGCCTCGGCCTTCACGTTTCCCTTTCGTTTTGGCGTCGTTCCTCACAGCAGCTCCGACGAGGTGATGGACATCGTCGTCGTGGGACGGCTGAAAGGCGCGGACAAGGTCAGGACCAGTTCAAAGGTCGGATTCATCAAGAACGAAAAGCGCTTGCTGATCCTGACGCTTTTCGCGGCCTGCACTGACAAGACACCCGCCTGCGCCGCCGGCACGCGCTGCGTGGCCGACGGGTTGAACACGACCGTCGCGACTTGCCTGTCGAACAAAGACGACGTGACCAGGCTGCCGCCGTTTGATCCCTCCGGGGACGACGGCGGGGCAGGGGGCGCCGGGGGCAGCGGTGGCAATGGTCAAAACGGCAGCGGCGGCAACAGCAGCGGTGGCAACGGCAGCGGGAGCAGCGGTGGCACCGACGGCGGCGGCCTCCCCGATGGACCTCCCGGCGCGTGCACCAACGGCATGCTGCGCTGCGCGCCCAACGGCCAGGCGGTCGAGAGCTGCGACGGCAGTGGCAGCTGGCTCAAGAAGATGGATTGCCCGAACGCCTGCCGCGCCGGTTCTTGCGTCGGAAGCTGCGTGCCCGGCAGCAAGCGTTGCGGCGCCAACCAGGTGCCTGACAGATGCAGCGACGCCGGTGAATGGGAGGCCCAGACCGCCTGCCCATCCGTGTGCAGCGGCGCCGGAATCTGCAGCGGCAAATGCACGCCCGGGCAGATGGATTGCCAGGGAAGCAAAGGCGGCACGCCGCTGGTCTGCGACGGCTCGGGCAACTGGATGGCCAAGCAGCCTTGCCCGTCGGTCTGCACGGCCGGCGCCTGCACCGGGATGTGCGTCCCCGGCGCTCACGATTGCTCCGGCTTGCAATCCCGACTGTGTGACGACAGTGGCAACTGGCAGATCCAGACCACCTGTCGCTATGCCTGCCGCGGGATGGGCAGCTGCACCACCTGCGATCCGGGCGTCACCAAGGCCTGCAACGCCGCCGCGACGAATCTGCAGATCTGCAAGAGCGACGGTTCTGGCTTTCAAGACGACACGGCCTGTCCCAGCGGCTGCAACACGACACGGCTGGCTTGCAACGCGTGCAAGGCGACCGATCTCAAGTGCGACCAGGGCGCCTCGTCGACCTGCAAGGCCGACGGCAGTGGCTACATGCCGACGTCGACGTGCGACAAGCAATGTGGCTGGGCTGTCTGCCCGTCCAGCGGCGGGCCCTGCTATGAAATGAAGGACACCTACGTCATTCCCGACGTGCGCAAGACGCCGGGCTATTCGTTCTGCGAGGTCCACAGCGTCGCGCTGGCCTACACGCCTCCTCTGACCGGACCCTGCGATTATCCGGGGGGCGGCCCGGTCTTTGTCTACAGTCGCTCTGGCGACAATTTCTACACGCCGGCCGACACCAAGTACTACCGCTGCCTGGGTCAACTGACCACGCAATGGCGCGAATACGACTACATCGACAATCCGCCCTAGGGTTTGCTCTTGAGAAAGGCCGCTTTTTTCTATGATTATCCGTCGCGCGACGGCGACGTGTTCGGCCAGGGTCGGCGCCAGCGAATCGCCGATCTCACCGACCTGTATCCGGCGGTGGTGAACGCCGGCAATTTCTCGCAGCACGCGGCGGCACTGAGAGACGTCGAGGTGATCTTTGCCACCTGGGGGATGCCGGCGCTCACCGAGGCCACGTTCGCAGCGATGCCCAACCTGCGCGCGGTCTTCTACGCCGCCGGCAACGTCAAGGCGTTTGCCCGGCCGCTGATCGAGCATGACATCGTGCTGGTGTCCGCCTGGGCCATCAATGCCATCGCCACCGCGCAGGTCGTGCTGGCGCAGATTCTTCTCACCTGCCGGGGGTACTTTCGCGGCGTTCGCCAGTATCAGGTCGAACGCCAGGTGGCGGCGGCCAAGGATTTCTGGCGACCCGGTGCGGCCGGCGAGACCATCGGCCTCATCGGCACCGGCTGGATCGCCCAGCGGCTGATCGCCCACCTTCATTCTTTCGGCTTTCGAATGCTGGCCAGCGATCCCTACCTGACCGCCGCCCGGGCCCAGGACCTGGGCGTCGAGAAGGTGGCGCTGGACGAGCTTTTCCGTCGGTCCTACATCGTCAGCAACCACGTTCCTGATCTGCCGTCGACCAAGGCCATCCTGGGCCATTCGTTGTTTGCGTCCATGCGCGACGGCGCCACGTTCATCAACAGCGGCCGCGGCGCCCAGGTGGTGGAGGACGAGCTGGTGGCGGTGATGCGCCAGCGTCCCGATCTGACCGCGCTCCTGGACGTCACCTCTCCCGAGCCCCCGGACGCCGATTCTGCGCTGTGGACCTTGCCCAACGTCATCATCAGTCCCCACGTGGGAGGGACTATCGGCGACGAGGTCACCCGTCTTGCCGACTGCGCCATCGAGGAATTCATCGCCTGGGACGCCGGTCAGCCGCTCCGCTATCAGGTGACCCGGTCGGTGCTCGAGACCATGGGCTGACTGTCTGCGCTTGACGCCCGCGTGGCGCGCTTTATGGTGGCACCATGGAACTGACGGACCTGACCCGAGATGAGCGTGTGGCGTTGGTCGGCCTGACCAAGATCTTGCTGACCAGCGACGGCAATGTCTCCGACGAGGAAGTGCAGCACATCGAGGCGATCATCGAAGACGTGGGCGATGACTCCTATACCGAAGCGCTGGATACCTACGAAGAGACGTTTGCGACCGACCGCGAGCGCTTTCGCCAGTTCCTGACCACGATCAAGCGGCAGGAGGCGCGCGAGCTGATCTTCGGGACCGTGCTGGAAGCCGCGGGCGCCGAAGCCGTCGGACCGGCCGAGGCCGAGCCTCTGGACTGGCTGGCCAAGGCCTGGAACGTCACCATCAAGGTGCAGGAGGATTAACCCCTCCCGCGCCCTCCATGGGTGCACTAGCCGGTGACGTGCTTCAGATCGGTTTCCAGCGTGGCGAAGTCGAATCCGGATGGTGCCTGCTTGGCTTTCGGCGCCCACAGGTCGGAAAGTACGGCATAGGCCTCGTCGCAATAGGTGTCCCAGAAAGACCAGGTCATCCGCTTCTTCTGGCCCCAGGTGATGCAGGTCAGGCCGTGGCCGTCATACGCCTCGACGACGACAGCGTGCCCGCCCCACGAACCCGGAGCGCCTTTGCCTGCGGCTCCTCCGGGCGGCACCGACCAGACCTTCTGGTTCTGCGCGGACACCGGCAAGGCCAACCCGATGTACGAGCCGCCGAAGAGATTCACCGCCGCCCGGATGTGCTCGTGGTTCTTGGGCTCCAGCGCGACGTACGCCTTGATCTTGTAACCGCCGATGCCGTGCTTGCGCCAGTAACGTAAAACGTCCATCTCGACCGCGCCCTGGTCACTGGCGGGATTGCCGGGCTTGTAGTGACCGACGGCTTCGTAGGCCTTCAGGACCTCAGCATCGGGAAGGGTGATCTCGATGGGCCCTTCATTGGCGCTCCAGACCTGCGTGATGTGAGCCGCGGCGGCGCACGTGCAGTCGCCGAGCTGGTCGTTGAGCATCATGCCCCAGGCGGCCGTGGCCTTGCCGGTCCAGTCCCGGGCGGCGGGGATGTCCGGCAGGTGCGTTATCCCCAGATAATTCGCCATCTGCAACGTTCGGGGATCGTGCCGGGCCGGTTTCTTTCCAAGCTTATTGCGCGTGTCATCGACGGACATCATCCACCTCCTGGGTGATCATCTCCGTGGCGCCCCCCGCCGCCACGATTGGCATTCATCGTCGTTAAAGCAACGGATGGGGCGAGCGATCTTCCCGCTCCCCATCGCCATCCGATCGTGATCCGGCCGGGACGCCCGAGCGTCCCGGCGAGCGAGTGTCGTTACTTCTTGCAGTTGTCCTCGCCCATGGGTTGAAAGCCCTTGCCCATGTCCAGCTCGAACTTGTGCGTGACGCCCTTGTCCTTCTTCTCCATCACCTCGCGCGACTTGACCTTCTGGCCCATCATGAAGCCCTCTTCGACGAACGTCGCCGAATCACCCGTGATGTTGCCGGTGCCGCTGGCCAGCCCGCCCATGGTGTCCATGCCGGTGATCAGCGCCTGCTTGGTGCCGGGATCGTAGCCGATGAAGAAGTAACCCTTCATCGCCGGAGTGGTCTTCGTCTTCTTCATCTCGTACTCGCCGCGGTACCAGAATCCGTTCAGGTCCTTCTTGATCTTGACCGACGACTTGACGGCCAGCTCTGGCGAGCCGGGGCCGAACGCGTTGGCGGCGAACTTGGTGTCGCACTTCCAGTTGCCCTCGAACCCTTTCATGAAGGCCTCCAGCTCCGGGGAGGGGGAGGGGGCGGCCGGAGGCGCAGCGGCCGGAGCCGTCGCCGCAGGGGCGGGCGCAGCTGCCGCCGGCTTGGCCGCCGGCGCGGGCGCGGCGGGGGCCGGCTTGGTCGCCGGGGCCTTGTCTTCGGCGCGGGCCGCGGCGAGAGGGAGAAGTGTCATCAGGGCGCAGGTAGCAATGGTCCGTTCAATTCGCATGGGTCCTCCTTGGTGGAGTCGCACCTTAACTCAAACAGCGGACCCGAGAAATGGAAGCGGCTCCTTTAACGGGGGCATCATCGCCCTGTGAATTTCCGGTTTTCCTCGATGTCGATTTGCCGCTGGCAGTCGATTCACCAATTGGAACGATTCGGGCCCCGGGGGTGGGTAATTCTGTCTCATCGCATTGCACCGGTGAACCGGTTTACCTTGCGAGATTCCCGGAATTTTCCTATGCTGAAACTTCATCGCGGACTTTGGATTGGTCTTTGGTCCCGATCGTTGCGGCTTCGCCGGAGGCGTGGAATGCGATTCGCCGTCCCCCTGTCCCAACCCTGTGCGCGATACCTGTTTACCGCCGTGTTGCTCGTGGTTTTGACGTCGCTGCCGGGGCGGGCACGGGCGGAGCAGTTTCTGCTGTTCGACGCAACGTTCACGTATACCTGGAACGACGCAATTACATCCACGCCGTCCAAATCGCACTATTACGTGACGGAAAAGAATTGGCTAAACAAGAGCCGACCAGCCAACTGGATCAGTCCGGTCAATTATCGCGACGGCAAGGTGCACATCCGTGCCGAAGTGATCGAAAAACCGCCCGGCACGCAACAGGCCGGTTGGGCGCTTTGTTATGTGGCCAACGTTGGTAATTACGGCTGCCCGTACACGGACTATTACACCAAGGTCGGCGTCTACGAAAAAGACGCCGACATGCACACGTTCTACAACAACACCACGCTGCAGTGGGACCACGGCGTCAAGGAGGTCGATCTGGTCTACACCATCAACGGCAGCGGCTCGGGTCACATCTCCAATTTCCCTGCGCTCAAGGACGCGACGACGCCGACCAAGGTGCGCATTTCGATGGTGCAGGTGTCCGCGGGTTCGACGTACGACCCCAGCATCCTGAACACAGCGGGCTCCAACGACGGCGGCGTGACCGACGCTGCGACGAATGAGACCGGCGGCGCCGTCGTCGACGCGCCGGCAACAGGTGAGGACGCATCGTCAGGGCCCGGCACCGGCGGCGCGACGGGCAGCGGCGGCAGCATCACCGCTCCGCCGATCACGGGAGGCAGCGGCGGCGGCAGCGGCGGCAGCGCTGGCAATCCAGGTTCGGGACAGTCGGGTGTGTCGGCTGGCACGGGTTGCACCGTCGCAAGCCACGGGGCCAAGGCAACTCTGTGGTCGGCCGGTGGCAGCCTGGGTGCGCTGGTCCTCTTGATTCGGCG
Organism: Polyangia bacterium; assembly: GCA_035577105.1. Classification (GTDB taxonomy): domain Bacteria; phylum Myxococcota_A; class Polyangia; order Fen-1088; family Fen-1088; genus DATKEU01. Next base: position 9,426 of record DATLVT010000485.1, on the reverse strand, counting down.
CCGCCGTTCCGTCAAACGAGGCTGAGCTTGAAGCCGTAGACCAGGTAGGTTCGGTCAAAGGCGCCCGTCCACAACCAGGGCTCGATCAACTCTGGCTCGGTGGCGCGATCGCGCAAGCTTGGCTCTCGTCGCAGGAGGCGTCTGATCAGCGTGGGGTTGGCGATCAGATAGAACGCGTTTCGTTCGACGACGTCGTCCATCACCTGGCCAAGCGCGCGCCCAGGCGGAAGGGCATCCAGCGGGTAGACGTTGGACGACGTCAGGTCGCTCACCAGCAGCGATTTTCCGCCGGCACCGGTCAGCTCCAGCAGCGTTCTCAGATGCGCCACCAGCAGCGATTGACGGATGGGCCCCATCATCAGATGGGCATTGCCCAGGGTTTCGGTGAGCTGGAAAGACATCTGTGTGAGAACGCAGGCCGAGGCCACGACGTCAAAAGGGCCGGGGAGACGCCTGGTGATGGCGGTGACCGTCGCGGCAGCAAGGGCCTCGACCTCGGCGAAGGTGGGCGGCTTTTTTTTCCAGGTGGTCAATCGCGTCGACATGCCGGACAGATCCAGGGGCGCGTGACAGTGCAGGCGCGCGCGCGCAGTGGCCGGCGCGCGCGCCACAGCTTCACCCAGCGCGGAGGCGCTGATGTCGACCAGGTGAATCTCCGAAAAACGTTCGAGCAGTCTGCTCAGGTCGACGTCGTTGCATCGACCGGCGCCCAGTAAACACAGGCGGCCTTGCTGCTCGGGTGCCGCCGCCAGCAAGGCGGCCGTGAAGTGGGCGCGATGATCGGCGTACAGCGCCCACTCGTCGTTCTTGCCGCTGATGGGCATGACTCCTTCACCTGCTCGACACAGCCTAACCGAGACGGGCCCTGTCGCGCCTTGAATCGATGAGTGGCGAAGAGAAGCGGTCCAACCGATCGATGGGGTTGACGCGCAAATTGGTCCAGTGACCGATGCAGTCGCACCTGTGTACCGCCCCCCGGCAAGAATGGGCCACCCGCCCAGCATTTTAGTTGCCTGGCCATTCAGACGACCTCGTCTATTAAGACGTTGGGAATGGCTCTACTGAAGATGAGCGCTGCGGCTAGGCGGCAGCGGCTCCGACGCGGTCAACCAGGGCGGCGTCGCAGCAAGGGCCAGGCAGGGAAACTCTAATGCGGATGGCCATGGCAACATCGGGCAACGGGCCCACCGACGCGGTGCTTGTCGTTCAAGCTCAGCGCGGCGCGGTCGAGGCGCTGGAGATGCTTTTTCGCCGTCATGCTCCCCGGGTTCGCGCTCTGGCGCTGGCCTTGATGGGCAAGGATTCCGATCTGGACGATCTGGTCCAGGACAGCTTTACACAGGCGTTGCAATCGCTGGACAAGCTGAAAGTGCCCGCCGCGTTTGCTTCCTGGCTGTCGGCGATCGTCATTGGCACCGCGCACAAGGTTTTTCGGCGCCGGCACTTGCTGTCGCGTCTGGGCCTGCTGAACCGAGATCCCGCCGATCTGGAGGCCCTGGTGGCGCGCACTGTCTCGCCAGAGGTGGCCGCCGAGTTGAAGGCGGCCTACGCGGCCGTGGACCGTTTGCATGATGAATCCCGCACCGCTTTTCTCCTGCGGCGTGTGGAAGGACTGCGCCTCGACGAGATCGCCGCCGAGCTGAATGTCTCGCTGTCGACGGTGAAACGTCGATTGGGCGCCGCCGAACAAGAGATAGAAGGCGCCCAAGCCAGCGCCGACCTCCGCGACTCCTCCAGCCCCTCCGCCTCGCTGCCACCGAAGTAACTCGGTCGCGTCCGTCGCAGGTCACCTCAGGCTCGGATCGCAGGCGGGCTCTGCCCGCCGGAGAAACCGCCTGCCTATCAGGATCCGCCCCCGGCTCTCGTCGCATAGGGGAGAGCCCGCGGGAGGGGGCAGCAGCCCCCTTCCGCGCAGCGAGCGAGGCGAGCGCCCTTACGGCTCGCCGTGCCGGAAACGGAAGGGCGAGCTCAGGACAACCTTCTTCAGGAGGTCCTTCATGCTGCCGCCGCCCCAGGCAAAGCCGATGCTCTTGATGAACGGATCGGTGTCGTCCAGGGTTCGCGACAAGGAGTAGGTCAGAAGCTTCTTGGTCGCGCAGTCGGTCAGCTGCTCCGCGTACTTGCTCGCGGGGTCAGACAGCATGGTGGCCAGCGTATCAAGGCCGCTGAAGTTCTTGCCGTCGTAAACGCCTGCCGGATCGATGACGTCTCCGTTCAGGTACTTCTGACGATACTGGCCGATAGCATCGAAGGTCTCCAGGCCAAGACCGATGGGATCGAGCACGGCGTGGCATGCGGCGCACTTCGGATCGGAGCGGTGCATCTCCAGACGGATCCGCACGTTCTCCGACTGTCCCATCATCATGCCGGCCGGCGTCTCTGGATCCAGCTTTGGCACGTCATTCGGAGGCTGCGGGATCTCCTGGCACAGCAGGTTCTCCAGCACCCATTTTCCGCGCAGGGTCGGCGTGGTCCGATAGGCATAGGAGGACTGGGTGAGAAACCCGGCCAGGCCCATGAAGCCGACGCGATTGGCGGCCATGTTGTTCAGTCTGGTCGGCTGGTCACTGGTGATGCCGGAGACGCCGTAGATCTTGGCGAGCCGGGCGTTGACGAAGTTCACCTTGGTGGTGAAGAAGTCCTTCATCTTGCCGCTACCGAGGAGGAACTCCTGAAAGTACAGAAGCCCTTCCTTGTACATCGCCTGGCGCAACGGCTCGTCGAAGGTCGGGAACGCGGTCGGCTCGACCTGGTGGGTCAGCAGCGTCTCCATGCCCAGCCACTGTCCGCCGAAGCGCTGGATGAACAACTGCCCTCTGGCATCCGCCAGCATGCGATCCACCTGCGCCGTGATCGTATCGTCGTTCATGATCTTGCCGTTCGCCGCCAGGTCGAACAGCGTCTGGTCGGGCATCGTGCTCCAGTGCAGATACGAAAGCCGGGACGCCAGCTCGTAAGGATCCAGCGGGTGAGCCTTGGTCGACGCCGGATCGGGATCGTATTCGATCCGGAACAAGAAATTCGGCGAAGCCAGCATGCTCTTGACGACCTGCTTGATGCCGCCGGCTCCGGTTTCGCCGGCCGTGATGGCGTCGGTGGCCAGCTTGGTCAGGTCGGTGATCTCGTTGTCCTTGATGGGGCGCCGCCAGGCTTTCAGACCCCAGGTCTGGATGATCGACTTGATGCACGCGGTGTCGCTGGCGCCCGTCGGCGTACAGGTGAGGATCCGCGCTGACGCGGTCATGTCCGCAAAGACGCGATCCGAGATGTCGACAGCCGAGTTGAAATAGCTGGCGTACTGCTCGTCGGTGACGCCGAACTCGGAGGCGATGTTGTCGAAGCCATCAGCCTTGCCGTCGGAGCTATTGAAGTTCGCCGTGTTCGCCTCGACGCCAACCAGGTCGCGAATGGTGTTCGCGTATTCAAGATTGTTGAGGCGGTGGATCTCGACGCGGCCGACATCCGTTCCGGGCGGCGGAGGGGTGATCGTGCTTCCGCCTCCTCCGCTGGTGTTCCCGCTACCGGAAGGTGGCCCCCCATTCGGATCACCGGCGATGTTGCCGGTGCAGCCAATCGCCATGGCAGCCAGAAGGCCGCCGCAACTGAGCAATCCGAAACGAAGGCCTCTGGCGAACGTCTGGTGGGTCTTCTCAGTCGTCTCAATCTTCATCGGGGCTCCTCGCAAGACGAAAGGCGAAATCACTTTCGATTACTTTGTACCGCCCCAACCCCGGTATCGATCACACTCCGTGTACGTCACCGTCACCCACACCGTGACTCGCCACCCGCCACACCGTTCGGATCGAAACCCCGCCGACCGCTTCCGTTCCAGGCTGTGCCTGAGTATATCCTTTTAGTACCGCGGATCTGACACAATTGTCCACGATATCGTTAATATCCTAAGACTCGTTTTTCATTATGGTTATCGGCGGATCATGGAATTTCTGGGCCCCGCCGCCGCCATCGAAAAAAGCGCGAATGGTTACGGCGCCTTGACTCAATAGGGTATGGCTAGCCCCAGCGAGGCGTAGCCGCCCACCGGGGGCGCCGTGTAAAGGTCGCCGCTGTTCAGGGTGAAGCTAGGACGTTTGATACCGGCGGTAGCGTCGAGGCCGGCCACCACGAACGCGTGTGAAAACAGTCGCAGCTGAGCCCCCAGCCCGGCCCACAGCGAACCCCACCGCACGGTGTGCTCGGCGGGCTCGGAGATGCCGAATCCCTGTCCGGCCGTGATGTTCAGATCGCCTCCGCCGCAGATCCGCGTCGATAGACGGTGCGCCTCGCCGCTTTTCCAGCACAGGCCAACTCCGGGGGCCCAAAAACGGAAATCCCCTCCTTGTCGAGGGGTCGTGGACGCCGTCTCGCTGCGGCTGGGGAGGTAAGAGAACCGCGCCAGCCCAGCCAGGCGTCTGGTGCCGATGGCCACCTCGCCCCGCAACCCCCAGGCGGTCCCCGGGACCATTCCGGTGGCCAGCAAGGCAGAGGCTCGTACATCGATGGCGATCTTCTTCTGCTGCGGCGCCGGTCGCTCCGTCGCACGAAGCAAGGCGGCTGCCCGCTCCGCGTCGCGCAGTCGTTGTGCTGCGTCTGGCGAGTCCGCAGGTGGAGGGGGCGTGGCGGAATGCTCCTCGATGGTGACCAGCGCAGCAATGAGGAGGCCCAGCGTGGCCCAGCGATCGGCCGGAGCGTCGCGCTGCCGAAATTCCACGCTGCGTTCGACGTCTCGCCTTTCGGGATGGGCGGGATTGCGAAGCACGACGGTCGCCACCAGCGGGACGTCGTTGGCGGCGTCGATGCTCGCCACCCAGCAGCTGGCCGTCCCTTCTTGCGAAGGCGCGCTGCCCAGTGAGACGTGACATTGGGCCTTGCCCAGGATGGCGTCGCACCGCTCCTCGACGACGGCGGCGCTGCTCAGCGACGGCTGATTGGCGTTGAGTTCAATGGAAACGCAAGGCGGTAAGATCATCCCACGGGGACCCGGGCGGATCGTAACACGCCTTGCCGGACCGGCGCTCTTGGCTAACGAGCGTGCGGCATGGCCGCCAGATTTGCCTGCGCTTGTGCGGCGAGCGGCCCCGTCGGATAGCGGCGCAGCAGGCCGTGGTAGACGCTGCTGGCTGCTTCAAAATGTCCGGCCCGCTCGTCGCTGAGCGCGCGCTGGAACAGCTCGTTTTGAATCCTGAGATCGCTGGCAATGGAGGCGGCGGTGGGCGCCCGTCGCTCCGGACGCAACGGCGCGTGGTTGATGACGGCCGCTGCCGGCTTCTGTGTCCCGGCTTCGCAACCCCAGGTCTCACCGGCCGCCACCAGCTTGGCGTCGGTGCCGGCGGTCACCTGTACCAGCCCCTCTTGCACCCGCACGCAGGTGTGCGGCGTCGGTTCCGCGATCAGGTTGACGTCGAACTCGGTGCCGCGCACCTGCACGTCAGCGTCGGGCGTGACCACATGAAAGCGGCGATCAGCGGCGAGCTTCGTCACCTTGAGGTGGACGCTGCCTTTGGCCAGGCGAATGTGCTCGACCTGTCCGGCGCGTGTGCCGATATCAATCAGGCGCGTCTCTTGCCGGAGCACCACGTTGGCGATGCTGGCCAGACGGACCTGCGCCTCGTCGGTGGGCGTGGTCTCGATGGAGTCATCGGCGGTGACGTCGACGTCCTGACCGGCGGCCAGTTCCCGGCGACCGCTCAGTTGATTGACGATCACCGTGCCCTTGGTGACGGCGACCCCGACCTCTGCCAACGACAGCGTCGGGGAGACGACGGCCGTCTCGGTCTTGAGCATCGGTCGGACGGCGACGGCGAAGATCGCCGCGGCTGCGCCGATGCTCAACGTCCCGATCTCGATCCTCCTCCAGAGGCGAAGGCGCTGCCGTCGGGCGTGCTCCTCGGCGACGAACTGGCGCAGCCCCGGCAACAGCCGTTGCCGACGCAAAGTGCGCGCGCTGAGACTCTCGGTACGTCTCACCAAACCTCGCATCTCGTTTAGATAGGTTCCTAATTTCTGCTCATCCATATTTCTTCCGCCCCTTTCCTTTCGCTTCCGCAGACCTCATCCGGCTCACCACATCCCGTCTTCCACGCACCAACCGCGACTGGGCCGCGGCGACCGACACGCCGGTCATCTGGGCGATCTCCGTCAGTTCGTGTCCCAAGACGTCGTGCAACAGCACCGCCTCGGCGCGATCTCGTTTCGTCGCCGACAGGGCGGCCCGCAGGCTTTCCATGCGCCGGCGCATGTCGACGGCCAGCTCTGGCGTCTCGTCGCTGGTGGCGACCAGCTCCAGCGTCTCGGGGACAACCGACCGATCCAGGACCGTTCGTTCGCGCGCGCGCAGGCGGAGAGCGTCAAACGCGACGTGTTGCGTGATCAGGGCGGCCCAGGATTTCAGGCTGCATCGTCTTCCGAACTGGCCGGAAACCACTGTGCTAATGACCTTTTCCAGCGCCTGTTGAATTAGATCATCACGTTCGTGGTCCGCCGGGCCGATAACCTGAAACAGGACGGTGCCGACAATTTCTTCAACACGATCGTATAAAACGTCAGCTGCCCAGCCCTCTCCTGACGCCAACGCGTCGCACAGCCGGTCGTCCGTCATCGACGGGGGCCGGGTGTCGGCTTGGCCTGGAGAGTTGTCTCGCTTGAGCAATATCACCTTGATACTATTAGACCCACGTGCCCTCGTCAGCAGGCAGAAATTCGCCGCTTTGCGGGAGTGGACCGTGTTGACCCTTTCAGGGTTCTTAGCCTTTGTGCGGACACCTGCTGTTTTTCTGGGGTTCTGGGCACTGGCTGTCTTCTCGGGCTGCGTAGCCGGGACGATCGGTGACGGTAATAGCAAACCGGGTGACATTCATACTGGTCAGGGCGGGGCGGGCGTGGGCGGGACCAGCGGAACGACCGGGTTGCCGACGCTGCCGACGACGGAGGCGTGCCAGAAGCGCGCAATCGAACCCGGCCCGTCGCCGATGCGTCTGCTCTCATCGGATCAATATCTGAACACGATGAGCGACCTCGTGGGCAATATTCCGTCGCTGCCTTCGTTATTCGCTGGGGGCAGCAGCGCGTCAGCGTTCGGGCTGGTGCAGGCCGATGTGGGTGAAGTGGATCTGGAAACCTTCCAGAAGGCGGCCGATCTGGTGGGGGCGACGGTGGTGGCCAACGCCAGTACGCTGAACAGCCTCGCTCCCTGCGCTACAGGCGCTGACAAACGCACCTGCGCACGGACCTTCGTCACGACGTTCGGGGCGAAGGCCTATCGCGCGCCCATCACCGACGCCGCCGATATCGAGCGACACCTGGTGGTCTTCGATGCCGGCGCGACCACCAGCTATCAGCATGGGATCGAGCTGATGCTGCGGGCGATGTTGCAGTCGCCCCGGTTTCTTTATCGCGTCGAGGTCGGGACGACGGACAAGGTCGCGGCCGACGCGGTCAGGCTGTCGGGGTTCGAGGTCGCCGCGCGGATGTCGTACGCGCTTTGGAACACCATGCCCGACGACAAGTTGATGGCGGCCGCCACGGCGGGGATGCTGTCGACGAAGGAAGGCGTGGCGGCGCAGCTGCCGCGCATGCTGGCCGATCCGAGGGGCCAGACAGTGGTGCGGCGCTTCCTCGAATCGTGGATTCACCTGTCGGACGTCGACGGTCTGGTCAAGGACCCGACGCTGTTCCCACAGTGGGACGGCTCGACGCTGAAGACGTCGATGATCGATCAAGCGCGCGCGTTCTTCGACGACGTGCTGGGCGCCCAGGGCGGCCGGCTGGCGTCGTTGTTGACGTCGACGAAGGTGTTCGCCAACCAGGATCTGGCTCCGTATTACGGCACCACGGCGAGCGGCACGACCGTCCAGCCCGTGCAGCCACAGGGCAGCGGAGCTCCCTCCGGCCTGCTGACGCTGCCGGCGTTCCTCAGCATGCTGGCCAAGCCTGACGCCAGCTCGCCCATCTATCGCGGCAAGTTCGTACGCGAAGAGCTGCTGTGCCAGCCGCTGCCGCCGCCGCCGCCCAATGTGCCAAAGCCTCCCGACACGCAGCCGGGTGTGTCGACGCGCGAGCGGTTCAAGCAGCACGAAGTCGATCCGTCCTGCAGCACCTGTCACACGCTGATCGATCCGATTGGTCTCGGCTTCGAGAGCTACGATGCCCTCGGCCACTATCGCTCGATGGACAACGGTCAGACGGTGGATGCCAGCGGCGAGATCAAGGCACCCTCCGACGTCGCCGGCAAGTTCAACGGCGTGGTCGAGCTGGGACAGAAGCTGGCCGCCAGCAAGGGCGTCGAAGAGTGCATGGCCCGGCAGTGGTTCCGCTTCATGCTCAGCCGGTTTGAGCAGGACGTGGACGGCTGCTCCATGACCGCGCTGGTCTCCAAGTTCCGCGCTGACAACGGCAGCCTGAACAGCCTCCCGCTGGCGTTGATTCAAACCGACGCTTTTCTCTATCGCCGTCCTCTGGATTCGCAGGTGTCACCATGAACCGCCCACCCGTGATCGATTCGCGCACCCGTATCAGCCGTCGTCGTCTGCTGCGCGGGATGGGGGCCACCGCGGTGGCGCTGACCAGTCCCATCTGGCGTCCGGCCACCGCGTTCGGCGCCAGCGCCGGCGGGGCAGGGGCCAAGCGTTTCATCGGTCTCTTCTCGGCCAACGGGACCATCCCCTCGGCGTTCTTTCCGGCCGGTACCGCCCCGGATTCGCCCCTGACGCTGGGGCGGATTCTGATGCCGCTGGCGAAGTACACGGACAAGATGCTGGTGCTGAAGGGCGTGCACATGACGTCCACCATCGGCGCCAACAAGCCGGGCGGGCCGCACATGAAGGGCCCGGGCGGCATGTTGACGGGCGGTTCGCTGTTGCCCGGCAGCTTCACGGGCGCGGGCGGCCCGGCTGGCTGGGCTGATCGCGAGTCGGTGGATCACGCCATCCGCGAACGCATCGGTGGCATGACCACGTTCAAGTCGCTGGAGTTCGGCGTTCGCACCATCGGGCAGGAGCCGCTGCGCTGCATTTCCTACGGCGGCGCGAACATGCCCAACCTGCCGGTGCAGGATCCCTGGCAGATGTTCACCCGCATGTTCGCCAACGCCGATCTGACGTCGGCGCAGCTGACACAGCTGACGGCGGAACGGAAGAGCGTCATCGATTTCTTGAAGGACGACATCGGTCGCCTGAAGGCGCGCATCAGCAACAGCGACAAGGTCCGCCTTGATGCCCACCTGACCGGAATCGCCGGGCTGGAGCAGCAGCTGAACAATGCCGCTGCCTCCTGCAAGGCGCCCATGCTGCCGGCCAAGATGGACTCCGGCGCCCTGGCGAACTTTGCCACCATCGGGCAGTTGCAGACGGACCTGATGGTCCTGGCCCACAGCTGCAATCTGACCAAGGTGTCGACGTTCATGTGGTCGAACGCGGACAGCTGGCAGTTCTT
>DATLVT010000484.1:0-21368 GCA_035577105.1 Polyangia bacterium | reverse complement strand
GGCGGGCCTGCGCAAGCACTGCGCCGCCCTGGCGATGCGAGGGCAGGTCGTTCGGCTGCAGGTGGCCTCACGCTCCGAGCCGCTCTTGCTCGATCGCACCCACCCCGCCATGGGTGCCGCTGCGCGCGCCTGCCAACGGGTGTTTGGCAGGCCCCCCTGTTTTCGCCGCTCGTCCGGAACGATCCCTTTCGCAGGCGTCCTCGCTCACGAGCTCGGGGTGACGCCGCTGCTGCTGGGCTTCGCCCTCCCCGACGACAACATCCACGGCCCGAACGAGCGCCTGCATCTTCCGACATTTTTTCGTGCCATGGACCTGTCGCTGGCGTTGTTGCAAGAGCTGGCAGCGGTGCGGCCATGAACCAGGAGATCATCGATTGCCACTGCCACGCTGGCGAAGGTGACGGTTTCAATGGTCCCTGGGACACGCGCGCCTCCCTGGACCGGTATCTGGCCCGCGCGCGACGGGCGGGAATCGGTCGCACAGTCGTCTTCTCGGCCTTTCACTCTGATTACCAGCAGGCCAACCGTCGGGTGGCGCAGCTGGTCGCCGAGCGGCCCCGGCAACTCATCGGCTTTGCTTTCGTGAACCCGCGGTCCGATCGGGGTCGGATCCCCGCGCTCATCGAGGGCGCCGTGACCGAATGGGGGTTTCGCGGCATCAAGGTCCACCAGCACGACGGGCGCATCACCCGCGAGATCTGCGAGGTGGCCCGACGTCTGCGGCTGCCGATTCTTTACGACGTGATGGGCGAGACGACGGCGATTGACCTGGTCGCTCGCGAGTATCCGGACATTGCGTTCATCGTCCCTCATCTCGGGAGCTTCGGAGATGACTATAAGGCGCAGGTGGCGATCATCGATCTGATGGTCCGAATGCCGAACGTGTATGCCGACAGTTCGGGAGTGCGCCGCTTCGACCTGCTTGAGGAGGCGGTCGCGCGGGCAGGCGCGGGCAAGCTGCTCTTCGGCAGCGACGGCCCCTGGTTGCACCCCGGCGTCGAGCTGGCGAAGATCACGGCGCTGGGGCTTTCCGCCGGTGACGAAGCGGCGGTGACCGGAGGAAACCTGCGCCGCTTGATCGGCGAGCCACGCACGATGGCGCCAGGAATCAGAGCGTTGCGCGCATCAGGAATCGGGGCGCTGCGCACGCCGCAGCTGTAGCGCCCGGTCGGTGACGCCCAGGCGCTCGGCGGCGCGGCGAAGATTGCCATTCTCATTGGCGATGGCCAGACGGATCGCCGCGTCCGTGGCGAAGCGCCCAATGTCGCGCAGACCGATGCCCCGATCGAGGGCGTGGGTGACCGCGTCGTCGAAGGAGGGGGTCACAGGCTCGGCGATCTCCGCATCTTGCGGTCGCTCATCGTCGGGTACGTCCCCCGCGGTGATGGGGCCGGGACCTACGTGCCGATCGGCGATGCGGGCCATCACCTGACGCAACTCCCGGACATTGCCGGGGTAGCTGCGCCGGGTCAGCAGCCGTTGCACAACAAGATCGATGCGCAGATCATTGGTCCGTCCAAACTCCTGAAGAAACGCAGCGGCCAGCGGCAGGATGTCTGCTTGACGCTCCCGCAACGAGGGAACGCGGCAAATTCGGCTGGCGATCCGATGGTAAAGATCATTGCGAAACCTTCCAGCGGCCACGTCCTCGCGAAGATCGCGGTGGGTGGCGCAGACCAGGCGAAAACTGGTCCGTTTCCACAAGTTTGAACCGACCCGCTTGTACGCGCCCTCCTGAATCACGCGAAGAAGCTGTGCTTGAAGCGGCAAGGGCAGCTCGCCCACCTCATCGAGAAACAGGGTCCCCCGGTCGGCCAGCGCAAAGGCTCCGTCACGCTCGGCGGCGGCGCCCGTGAAGGCCCCCCGCTCGTGGCCGAAAAACTCACTGCCCGACAGCTCCGACACCACCGTCGTGCAATCGAGCACGACCATCTCTCCCTTGTCGGGTCGAGCGTCCAGGGAATGAACCAGTCGGGCCAGCAACTCCTTGCCCGTGCCGCTCTCGCCCAGCAGCAGGACGGGGCCGGCGGCGAAGATGGCGGTCTCGACCACCTGACGTAGGCAGGCCAGCCAGCGGGTACTCTGCCCGATCAGATGGCTTTGCGCCGATGTCGAGTCGATCGCTTCGTCGACCTGGGCCCAGCGACAGAGTCGAGCCGCGATGTGAAGGGCCGGGTTTTCCAGATCGTTCCAACAGAACACATCCGATGCGCCGGCCCGTAACAACTTCCAGGTGCTGAGCTCGTCCAGGCACCGGGCGGGCGCCGCTGCCACGAACAGCCGTACACGACCGCCGCGACTGATGGTCGCCACCTCCTCGAGAATCGCCGAGGGAGCCCCGTCGAAGACCAGCAATGTTGGGCATCCGTCATTCTCCTCGAGTGGCAGGGCAATACCCTCGGCACGTAGCTGGTTGCAAGCACGCTGGAACCAGCACGGATCAGCGGCCCCGGGCAAAAGACGCCGGGAGGAGTCGCGGATGTTCAGCGCCAGTTGCATTCGCGGAAATTCAACGAAGGAAGGTCTTCCTTATTCGCGGCCTTTTCTCGATTTCTGTGCCTGCTTCCAGAACCGAAGCGCGCTTCGGCTGGAAGACTCCCTCTGCTGTCGACCGGCGAAGAGATCTTCACCTCGAAAGCGCTGCGACCAGTCGTCGCGGTGGTTCCAGCAACGGCTCGATGCTTGCTTTGTCACTGCTTCATGGAGACGTCGGCGACGATCCGAAAAGACCAGATCCTGATCAGGCCGACCCGCGCCGCGGCCTTGCGCGAGCTGGGGCGAAGCCGCGCGCATCAGGGATATCTGGGGCTCGCCTTCAGCGCGTGCCGTGCCTGCGACGCCCGCCGGATCGGGCAGCGGCTAGAACGGATTGCGCGCGACGCCCGCATGATGGGCACCCTCACCAGTGGTGGCGCACGTTACGAGATCTGGCGAAGCACCAGGACCAATCCGCTCTTGCCGGTCCGGCTGCTGGTCGCCCACCAGCCGGGAGGCAGCAGGGAGCTCGTCGCTGCCGACCACCGCCCGGGCGACGCTCCTCCGCCGAGCTATCTGGCCGAGCTGAACGCGTGGGAGCTCGAGGAGGAGCTTCGAGGCATGCGCGCTCGTCTGGTGTGGGAACCGCGGCCGCTGAGCGCCGCCGCGATCGATGGAAAGTACGGTGGGCGACGGCACATCATCTATATACCCGTCGACGAACGAGGGACGTTGCTGAAGGTTGGCGAGACCGCCGACAGGATGGCGGATCGATACCCGGGCAACAAGATCCTTCCTGGCCGGCCCGAGCGGGCGCACGCCTACTGGGTGGCCACCGTCGAGGTGCAGGACAGTCGACCACGCCATTCCGATCAATGGGTGCCCGGACAAAAGCATCATGTTCAGGACGTCGAACACCTGGTGGCCCGCCGGCTCTCCCGCGGAGGGGCGCCCCTCCCGCTCCACCTGATTCGAAAAGATCCGGGCGGCAAGATCAAGCCTTTGACAGCCCGCGGAGGCGTCGAGATCGGTAGCCTCTTGCCCACCGCTTTGAACGCGGCGGTCGCAGACCGTCCCAGCGAGGACCACGTCGCCAAGGCACGTCTGCGAAACAACCTCAGTCTTGCGCCCGGCGACCGTTACGAGCTTCCCGCAGGGATGGGTTCCCCGTGAGTGACTCTCGTGGCCAGTGGATGCGCACCGGTGCCGGGTTGGTGGTCCATCTGGGCACTCCGCTGCGACCCCGGCCACGCCCCTCGCCCCTCGATTTCGAGATCGGGGCGGTCCCCTGGGGATATCCCATCGACCTGGGCGAGCTGGATGGGTACCTCGACGTCGCGGCGCGGGCCCGGGCGCGGAAAGCCCGTATCGCCGCCGCCAGCGTGAGCGAAGAAAGCGACTACAACTCGTTTCTGGGTCTGGTGTACCGATTCGGCTACGGAGGCCACTTTCCAGTCTACAGCAGACGACCACCGGGTCGCGACGGCTGGCATGGCGCGGTCGACATCCCGATCGCCGAGGCCGCCGTGGGCAAGCTGATGGTGCGCTCGATCGGTGACGGTGTTGTCCTTGGGGCGTCCATCGACCCGAGCTTCTCCGGCATGGCAAATGGCGGCGTCATCGTGGTGGTCAAGCACGTCCTGCCAGACGGGCGCAGCTTCCTCGTGCGGTACGTCCATCTTCACAACATGCTTTGCAGCGAGCTGTCTACCGAGGACCGCAAGCTGGTGCCGACCTGGCCGGTCTTTCGCGACTGGAGCGACAAGAAGAAGATCGAGTGGACAACCTGGCTGCGTGGCCGGCCGCGGAGACTCCCGCTTCGCGCCGGTACGACCGTCGTGAAAGGCCAGCCGCTCGGTCCTCTTGGCTTTCTGGTCAGCGGCCATCACCTTCATCTCGAGATCATCAGCCGCGATGTCTTCCCGGGGTTCGAACCCACCGGAACACGGGACATCGCCGTGACCCTGGACCCGGCAACCGCCAATCGATACCGGTCGGTGCGCGGAGACACGAAGAACGCCTACTGGGGACCGGGCCATGTGTCCAGTGGTTGGATCTGGTACCACCCGCTTCATTTTCTACACAGTCTGCATGGCAGCCAGTCGGTCGTCACGCGCGCGGGCGCCGCGACCGCCCCGTCGCTGTCGCCACCAGCGCCGGCGCTCGTCCCGCCATCCGCACCGATTGGCAGTTCGAGCGGCGTCCCCCGGGACCCGCGCGCCTTCCGGAAGTTTCGTCTCACCGATTACTATCTCGCTGAGCAAGCCGACAGCCCGAGCGGTGCGACAGTCGTACCGATCTTCGATGCGCAGGGCCACAAGCTGGCCGAAGGCAGCCCCGGTTTCTTCGCGAAATTGGCCCTGGAGGGTTCGGGCAAGTTGCTCGACGGACGTCTTGTCAACGTCGCGAGCCAGTGGTTAGCGGTGGATCCGGCGGTCTACGCTCCCGTTTTGGCCTACCATCGCCAGAACCTGGCCAAGCGACCGGTCGGCTATTCCGGCCTCCAAGTCACTGGCGATCGCGTCACCCACGCCATGACCTTCACCGAGGTCAAGGCCAGCATGCTCGGCCGTGGCTACGGCATCCAGCGCGGGATTCCTTACGTTCCTTTTCGGACGCTCGCGGCGGACCTCGGGCGAAAGGCGAACTCTGATCCGAGGTTCAGGAACAAGGGCGGTCTGGTCCCTTTCGGGACACGGGTGTTCATCAAAGAGTTCGCGGGCGTGAGACTTCCGGATCGAAGCGTCCATGATGGCTGGTTCGTGGTCAACGACACCGGTGGCGGAATCTTCGGCGCCCATTTCGACGTCTTTGCCGGCACGCGACGCCTGGCACGGGCAATCGCCCTTCCCGGCGTCGCGAACGTTTGGTTCGCAGGAATCGAAAGCCGCGTACCCATGGCCTACGATTATGGTCTTCACGACACCCGGACAAGCATCCTATTTTCTCCCTGTCCCCGTCCGACTCGTCTCAGGTGTCCAGGCGGAGCTCACGTCGCAGGGTCCGATCGAACAGCGGTGCCGGCATGAGGTCGCGGAGACGCGCCAGGACGGCAGTGCCGCGGCCGACCTGATAGCGGAGCTTTGGCCTGCGCGCAGCGATCGCGCGCAGGATCCCCTTCGCGACGATCGCGGGGTCCTGGCCCTTTGCGACGTTATTCGCCACATCGGTCGCGACGCGTTCCCGGCAGCGCGTGTAGTCGTCGATGCGGTGCACGGCGCGATCCGTGTTCTCGGTGATGCGGGTCTTGAAGAAACCCGGCTCTATCAGCACCGACCGGATACCCAGAGCGCGGACCTCGTGATCGAGGGACTGACTGTAACCTTCGAGCGCATGTTTCGATGCCGAATACATGGCCATGAAAGGTGCGGGAACGAACCCGGCAATGCTGCTCACGAAAATGATGCGGCCCGATCGCTGGGCCCGCATGGTCGGCAGCACGGACCGCGTGACGCGGGCAGCCCCGAAGAAGTTCACGTCGAACACGGCATGCGCTTCGTCGTCGTTCGTCTCTTCCGCGGCTCCTACGATGCCCCGGCCCGCGTTGTTGACCAACGCATCGATGCGGCCGGCGCGCGACACGACGTCCGCCACCGCGCGCGCGATGGAGCGCTCGTCACGTACATCCATGATCAGTCGCTCCACCGTCGTCGGAACTTCGACCGATGGCGATCGCACGGTTCCGAACACCAGATATCCACGCCCGGCGAGAACGGCAGCAGCGGCGCGGCCGATACCGGAGGATACTCCGGTGACAATCACGACCTTGCGTTCAGGCATGGCGGGTCCCCCTGCTCTCCTCCACCTCGAAGGACATCACGGCGTTGGAGGTCAAACGGTCCAGCAACTCCTTGCCCAGAGCGGCCGCCGGTGTCCAGAAGCCCCCCACCCGCGCGGTATTGGCGAGATCTCTGGCCAGACAGATACCAGCTTCGCCGAGCATCCTCGCCGTTGACGAGTAGCCGGGGTCGCGATCGGCTGCCACTTTTCCGCGCAGCGAGCGTCCGTCTGACGTCGCGCCAAAAAAGCGAATGTCGAAGAAGCCCTCCTTCTGGTCCTTTTCACTGGGGCCAGCGCCCTGCGCGGGGCCCAGGCGGCCCAGGAGCCAGCGCGTGGGCGGCAGCGCGGCGACGGCGATGAGTCCCCACACCCCCGCGCTGATGCCCATCGCGGCCAGCCTCCCCTTCGCGCCCGCGCCGGCGAGCATGGCCTCGTCGTAGCAAAAATCGGCACCGTAGGCCCGCGCCTGCAGCGCATTTGACCGATGCACGATGCGCGGATTGATTGCCGCCATGACGAACGGCCCGCACCATGCGCCAAAGTCTTCGTCCCAGGCGGCGCGGGTCACCTGCGGTTGCGGGGGGCCGCTGCTGGCGTCGGGCGCGCACAGCGAGTAAGGGTTCGCCAGTTCCTGTCGGAGCGCCGGGCTGCGGCTGGCTTCCTTCACGAGGTTCAGCATGCTCGCCACCGTGCCCCCCGATGCTCCCCCCCGGATCGACCGCACGCGCATCTTGACGCGCCTGCAGGGCTTCCCGAACCTGCGGATCGCTTCGCGCTGAAGGAAGAACACACCCAGGTCCGACGGAACGGAATCGAACCCGCAGCAGTGCACGATGCGGGCGCCCGTGGTTTTTGCCACACCCTCGTAGCGATCGATCATCTTGCGGACCCACTGGATCTCGCCGGTGATGTCGCAATAGTCGGTACCGGTCTCGGCGCACGCTTTCACCAGCGGCTCGCCGTGCATGGCGTAGGGCCCCACCGTCGAGATCACCACCCGCGTCCTGGCGCACATCGCGCGGAGACCTTCGTCGTCGGCGGCATCGGTGACGAACACCGGCAAAGACGCCGCCGCGTCCCCCAGATCGCGCCGCAGCGCCTCGAGCCTCTCGCGCGAGCGCCCGGCCAGCCCCCAGCGCAACTTGTCGTTCACGCCGTAGTGTTGCAAGTAATAACTGCAAAGGATTCGTCCGACGAAACTTGTCGCGCCGAAGATGACGACGTCCAGTCGAGAGCTGTCGTTGACGATCATGGCAGCCTCAGCTCTTACTCGCGGGCGCCATCCGCTCGCGGTGAAGCTGTCGTGCGGTCTCACGATTGACGACGTCGAGCAATCTGGGTGCGTATCGATTGAGCATCCACAACACCTTGGCGTGGTTGGTTACCGGAATGACCGACCTGTTCTTCGCGACCCCTTCCAGGATGCGTTCGGCGCACTCGTGGGGCGCGATGGCAATCCGGTGCGCGCGCTCGAGCAGCACGCTCTTGGTATTCAGGCCAACGGTCTTGCTCTGCAGAATGGGCGTTTCGACAAAACCGGGGCATACCACGCTGACGCGTACGCCGTAAGCAGCGGCTTCGGCCCGTAACGATGCCGAGAGACCGACGATGGCGTGCTTCGATGCGCAGTAGGCGGCAAATCCCGGCGCGGGGATGAGACCGGCCATGCTGGCAATGTTCACGATGTGGCCGCTGCGCTGCGGGATCATGACGGAGTACGCCGCCTCCGTTCCGGCGAAGACGCCGCCCACGTTGACGTCCAGAATGCGTTTCCAGTCGTCAGTAGGCAGGTCGCGAAACTCGCCAATGACGGCCACGCCGGCATTGTTGAACATGTAATCGAGGCGGCCCTTCTGGGCGGCCACCTGCCCGACGAAGGCAGAAACGGCTGCAGCGTCCGCCACGTCCAGGTGTTGCGCCGCCGCTCGTCCCCCCGACTCCCGGATGCCGGCCGCGACGGCCGAGGCAGCGTCGATCTGGACGTCGGCGATCACGACGTCGGCCCCGCGTTTGGCGAGCTCTCGCGCAACGGCCCGACCGATCCCCGATGCTGCCCCCGTGACGACAGCGACCTTGTTCTTGAAGCCTTTCACGAATGATCACCTCCGGTAATGCCTCGTTGCTCCTGGACCGATGGGGTTATGCCGACCGGCTCGCGCGGCTGAACGATGACCGACAGGGCGCTCGGCGCGATGGCTGGCCCCTTGACCTCCCTCCGCACGGGCGGAGCGTCGGGCGCCGGCCGCAGACGCCACCGTTGCGCGATGGTCACGATCTGGATCGTCAGCTCGGTGAGCGCGAAAAACTCGCCGGGACACTTGCGCGGGCCGGCGCTGAACGGCATCGACGCTTCCCGTGGAAGGCGCTCGGCGCGTTCGGGCCGCCACCGATCAGGATCGAAGGCCAGCGGATCGTCGAAGACGCGCGGATCGTGGTGGAGCATGTGTTGACTGAATCCAACCATCGAGCCCGCCGGAAGCGTCACCCCGGCGATCGATATCTCGGTCGCGGCCTGCATCAGGTTGATCCACGGTGAGTAGGCGCGCAGCGTCTCCAGGACCACGCACCCCGTGTAGCGCAGGGCCGTGACATCCTCGTAGCGCACGCCAGCCGACCCAATTACCGAATCGATCTCCGCGTGCACACGACGCTCGATGTCGGGGTGGCGTCCCAGTTCGTGGAATACCCAGCACAGCATGGCCGCGGGCGTGTCCGCGCCGGCAACGACAAAACCCACCAGCTCGTCGACAATCTGCGCGTCGGTGAGAGACGCTCCGGTCTCCGGATCGCTGAAGAAGATGAGGGAGGACAGGAGGTCGCCGTGATCCACGCCGTCACGCCGATAGGCCGTGACAAGGTCGGCGACGTGCCGCCGCAGTCTCCTGGCGGTACGGGCGAATCGGAGGTTGGTGGGCGTGGGAAACGCGAGCAGAAACGGAGGGATCATCAGGCGCTTCGGCAATTCCTTCAGCGCCCACGGCAAGGAGCGATGGATCTCCTCGACGGCCGCGGCTCCCAGGTCGGTGCTGAACATCGCGCTGGTGAGCGTCGAGAGCGTGATTTCGAACGCCTCGCGGTGAAACTCGACGCGCTGGCCGGGGCGCCAGGCGTCAGCATGCTGGACGGCAACGCGCGCCATCAACCCCGCATGCTCGGCGATCTTGGCCCGCCGGAATGAAGGAGCCAGCAAGCGTCGCCGGTCGCGGTGAGCGTCACCCGACAGCGCGGCGACGGCATCACCAAAAAGAATGCGCACCGCGCGCGCGACATCGTCTCGTGAGAATGAGCCAAACTTGCCGAGCATGACCTCGCGCGCGAGTTCAGCGTTCGTGAGGATGTAGGCGGGTTTCGGCCCGACGTAGATCTTGACGATGTCCCCCTGATCGCGGAGCGATTCGAGGAATGGCAAGGGATCGCGGATGAGCCGCAACGCGTGCCCGACGAAGGGCAGCCGGCCGGCTGCTACCGCAACCTTCTTTTTCCGTATCATGTGCATCAGACGGCCCCAAGGCCCACTTGCCGTCTGACCTCGGCCAGCGGAACGTCCCAGTAGTCATCCCAGCGCACGCCGAAGAAAGGCTGCCCGCGCTTGCCAAGGGACCACCCCCGGGCCGCCAGATCGAGCAGTCGATCGGAGGCCGTTCGCTCGAACGTCATGATCCGCAGAACACCCGCCATCAGCAGCATCGCCGGCAACGGTCCACCGAGCTGGGCGAGGTAGAAACCCTGAAGGCCCATCTCGCTCGGCCAGTCGGTGCCAAAACCCGTGACAACGTGCCAGATGTCATGAGTCTCGTAGAGGTGCGCGCGAAAGAATGAAAACGCGTCGGGACTTGCCAGGCGCGGGATCGCGCCGGGATCAAGGCTGTTGGCGTCCATGTGCGCGGCGAAGGCGCGGCCGAATGAGCCTTCGGGCAATTGCCGGAGCAGCGGCAGATCGATCTTGAGCCTGTGGCGGTCGTCAAACGCACCTGCCGGGCCCGGGTGCCGACAGATATCTTCGATGATCGGGTTGAGATTCTCTGGCGTGGCCAGGGCGTCGGCCATCTCGAAGACCTCATTGAGTCGGTTGGGGTCGTGGACGAGTGCGGCGACCCCGTAAAGGGCGCGCAATGAACGAAACGGTCTCAATATCGTCGACACGATCGGACTCCTTTCTGGAGATCGAGGCTTGAAGACCTGTTGTTCATGCTGGCGCGCTCAAGGCGCCCATTCGATGGAGATCTGGTTCTCGGGTCGCAGAAGGCCCGCGCGGGTGGCTCGTTGAAAGAGCACGTCGATGGCCGTCCGCACGTCCTGGGCGGTGGTCACTGTGTCGTGATTGGCGTACATGGAGAGGTACTGGTGCAGGAGCCCCGGTTCCCTCCATGGGTGCCCCGGATTTGCGTCGGCCAGTGTCGCGATCACCTCGTCTCGATGCGTGTCGGCCCAGGCGATCGCGTCGGCGAGCACTCGAGAGACGTCGGCGATGAGATCGTCGTCAAGGTCTCGGCATATGACGTTCGCGCCCAGCGGCAACGGCAACCCCGTTTCCCCGGCCCACCACTGGCCAAGGTCGGCCACGAGGTGGTAACCCAGCTTCTCGTACAGCAAGCGGCCTTCGTGAATGACCAGCGCCGCATCGACATCGCCCTTTTCAAGGGCGGCGAAGACATTGGCGAACGGTGAGATCGGAATCACCACCGGAACCAGCCCCTGTTGCATCAGGCGCAGCACCAGCCATGCGGTCGTGTCAGTGCCGGGTATCGCCACGCGTTTGCCGCTCAACGCACCGAGGAGCGTGGGGGTCCTGGCGACCACGACCGGGCCAAAGCCACGCCCGACAGATGCGCCGTGCGGCAGCAAGAGATAACGTTTGACGATCCAGGGAAGGACGCCGACCGACACCGCGACAACATCGGCAGCGCCCGCCCGCGCGATTTCGTTGAGTCTGGCAGTGTCAGCGCGCCGGTGGTGAAAAACCAAGCCGCGGAGATCGACACGCGGTTTCGCCAGCGCGTGAAACATGAATGCGTCGTCTGCATCGCACGAGTATGCGAGCTCTATGGGCCGGGCCGCGGCGCTGGTCATTGGCGCGCGTCCAGGAGTTGATAGCGCGTGGTCGTGGTCGTGCCGTCGCCGCCCGATCCGAGATCGTAAAGGCGCAGCCGGACCCGCGCGGGAAGCAGGCCCCGCGCGGCAGCCTCGTCCAGGAAGGTGGCCGCGCCAGAGATCGCATCGGGGCCAAGCTCGTAACGAATGGACTGACCGAGGTAGGAACTGAGCTCGGCGGACGTCAGCCCAAGACGTGAACACTCGATGTCGGCGGTCTCGACGATGTCGTCGAGGTGATCGAGGCCTTGTCGCAAGCTGTCCTGCAACAACGCAATGTCTTCACGTGCGACCGCATGCGGTCGCCCTGCCCAGACAGCAAACACGAAGGGCAGCCCGGTGGCCGCCGTCCACGCCGTACCGAGATCGTAGACGTACGGGAAGGTCTTCGCGGCAAACGCGGCGTCGCCGATGACGAGCGCACCCCGCGTGCGGGTCACGGCGGCCAGCACGTCCGACTGGTCCCAGGGTCTGAACGCGGGCACAAGGCCCTTGGCCGCCGTCAGCAACTGGACCAGGACCACCGAGCTTCGCGATGCCGGGTCAAGAGCGATCTCGGTCATCTCTTCCCACGGTACCGTCCCCACGAGAAGGACCGTGCGGACGGCCCCGCGTGCGGCAATGGCAATTCCGGGGACGATGTGAAGGTCCTCGGAGGCGGCTGCATAGCTGGCAATCGGAAGCAGTGCCAGGTCCACCTCGCCGGCGGCCAGCAGGGCGGCACACCGGGAGGGCACGCCAAAGCGAAGGTCCACGCGCCCTGCGCTCAGACGCTCAAGACCATAGGTGAGCGGTCGGGCATTCAAGAATGAGACGGCCGCAATACGGAGTGGACGCTCCTCGGTCACGCGACCACCTCGAACCGACTCTTGGACTTACACCGATGATTGCGTGTCCTTGCCTGGCGAACTGCGCGTCGACCGATGTCGAAAAGGTCGTTCTCGCCGTTCATGCCACCCGCTCCACGGAGAGATACGCGATGTCCCGAAGCGCATCTCGAAACGGCGACTGGCCGAGCGCATCGAGCTGGTCGATGGCGTCCTCCACCAGTTCCAGCGCACGCTCCTTCGCTGCCTCGAGGCCCCCCGCCCGGTGGACGAGGCGAAGAATCTGATGCGCGACTCGTTCGCTCATGCCGAGTTCGCTCAACTCGCGCCGGATGCGCGTGCGGATGGACGGCTCGGCCTCGCAAGCGAGAAGGACAGGCAACGTCATCTTCCCCTCGCGCAGGTCGCGACCGACGGTCTTTCCGGCGGCCGAACCGTCCACCATGCAGTCGAGAATGTCGTCGGCGATCTGGAAGGCCCGCCCCACGGCCCGCCCATAGCTGGCCAGGATCTCGTCGTAATCCGGGGGAATCGCGCCGCCCAGCCGGGCCGCCCAGGAGATCAAGGAGGCTGTCTTTCGATCGATGACATCGAAGTAACCGGCAACCGTGGCGTCTGCGTTGCCCGCACGTTCCAGCTGCGCCACCTCGCCCTCCGTCAACTCGGTCACCATGGCGGCGAGTGACTTGAACACCGCCGGGCAATCCGTGTTGGCGACCGCTCCCAACGCCTTGGCGAAGCAATAATCGCCAACCAGTACGACCAGGCCGTTGCCGAAGACCAGGCGCGCCGCCGGGCGCCCCCTCCGCACCCGGCCATCATCGACGACGTCGTCGTGGTACAGGGTCGCGGTATGGATCAGTTCGGCCGCGCAGCCGACGACCAGGCCAATGTCAATCGGCGCCCCCGTCGCCCGCGCGGCGAGCACGGCGAGCAGCGGCCGAAGCCGCTTACCGCCAGCGATCAAGAGGTGTTTGCCCACGGCAGGGATCGAGCCGATGTCGGTGCTCAACTGTTCGGCGATCATCGTCTCGAGCCGCTCGAGGTCAGGCCCGACAAGGGCATTGACGTCCACGGTCAGGGCTCGGCTTCTGACCACGTCCGTGCCTGCCCGTTCATAACGTGACTCTCGGATCCGACCACTCTGAGTCATTTTCGCATCCGTCCGTGAGTGAACGACGTATCACCAACACAACACGGCGTCTACGAAAAAAGCGATCGGCAAATTGTAAACTATTTTGCACATCGCGGCATGCGTCTTGCTGAACCGGAACTACAAGACAGGAAGAGCCAGATCAGAGGAGTAAACAAGACAACACTTCCACACTCTGGTGACGTTTTTTACAGTCACTGACTTGTTTCTCCAGACTGCCTCGTTCACTATGCGCGCCATCGAGGGCAACATGGACAATAACCTGCGACGACTCGGCTGGACTGAGCAGTTCTTGTGGCGGATCGACAAATGCGCTTCGTTGAACTTTGTAATTGTTGCGAAGGTTACAGGGCAGACCTTCGACAAAGACCTGCTCACGCAGGCTTTCGCAGCTTCCATACGCCGTCATCCGTTCCTGGGCGTAGTGGTGGCGGCCGACGAAGTGCCGACATTCATGGGCGCGAACCGGAGCGCACCGGTGCATGTCTTCGAGGAGGGCGACGTCTCCTGGCACAAGGTGGTCGAGGATGAATTGAACAGTCCATTCCGGGAAGGCGATCAGTCACTTGCGCGGCTGGCGGTCGTGCGCGGAAGTGAAGAAAGCCATCTCATCCTCACTCTTCATCATTCAATCAGCGACGGTACATCTGGCCCTCTGGCGATGGCCGCAATTCTGGAATCCGTGTCAGCGCTGGTTCAGGGCAGAGAGCCCTTTGCAAAGCATGGTGCGGTACCGGCCTCACTGGAGGAGGCGATCCGGACACGGATCAGAGGCATAAAGGGTTTTGTCCGCTTGTTTGCGTTCGTCATTCGAAACTTGTTGTCACTGGTATTCCGGAAACCGCGGCGTCTCGTTCCGGCCGCGCTGTCGTACCAGGAGCACCGGCGCACCCGTGTTCGTCCGGAAATATTGGAACCGAACGCGACCCGCGCCCTCGTGGAGCGCTGCCGCGAAGAGCGCACCACGGTTCACGGCGCCATCTGCGCCGCCGTCTTGCAAGCGACCGCCGAGATCATCCGGAGCGAGCAGAGACGGACGGGTCCCATCCAGATATGGTGCGGTTCGCCCGTCGATATGCGGCGCGGCCTTGGACTGGAGCCATCGGTGGCCTGTTATGTGTCCGGCATCACCACGAGCCACCGCATTTCGCCAGACGCGAAGTTCTGGGACCTGGCCCGCGACGTTCGCGATCGAGTCAGGCGAGCCACCGCGCGAGAAGAGGCCTTGCTGACTTTGCCGCTGCAAGCGCGGATGCTGCCAAAAGGAAAAGCCCCGGACGAAACCCTGCGGAAGATTGAACGAAACTTTCCCATCGCGGTCGCCGTGACCAATATTGGTCGCGTCGATCTCCCGGAGCACTATGGAGCGCTGACCCTCCGGCAGGTGCATTTCGCCGGTCCGGCAAGCCCGCCGGGGAATCCTCTCGTCATCGCGGTGGCAACGTTTCGTGATCTCATGAGCTTGGACTTCGTTCACGTGGAGCCATCGCTGGCAGCCGATCGCATCGATCCACTCATCGATCGCGTCATCCAGTTGCTTCAGGAGGCCGCGATCGGACCGGCAGCCACCAGCGCTGCCATCGACCAAAAACGTAACGGCGCGCCGAAAGGCGTCGCACCGACCCTGAGCTAGATGAGGAGAAATCATGTCGAATCTGATCTTGATCGCGGGAGCGACGGGCTCCGTGGGCCGTGCGCTCGTAGCCGAGCTGGCGAAGGCAGAACAACCAGTCAGAATCAGAGTGCTCGCCAGAAACCCGGAGCGTGCCGCGATGTTGCGAGGACTGTCGGCGCCGCCGTGGGTGGGGGATGCGACCGTCCCGGCGGCGCTCGCCGGCTCGTGCGATGGCGTCGATGTCGTGTTCTCCAGCCTGGGCGCCAGCGTATCGCCGACGTCGCGCGATAGACGCTCGTACCTGGATGTCGATCTCGTGGCCAACAGAAACCTCCTTGCCGAGGCGAAGAGAGCCGGTGTGAGGCGATTCGTCTACGTGTCCGTGTTCACCAGGCCGGCTTACGAAGAGACGGCGTACGTCCGCGCTCACGAGCAGTTTGTGGCGGAGCTCAAGGCGTCTGGCCTCGAATATGGCGTCCTCAGACCGACCGGATTGTTTTCCGCATTTTCAGAAATGTTGGCGATGGCGCGAAAAGGACGCCTGCCGCTCATCGCCGGCGGCGCGGCCGAAACCAATCCTCTTTCGGAAGCAGACCTGGCCATTCTTTCGCGGGAGGCAATCTTCAGCGGTGATCCGCGCATCGAAATCGATGTCGGCGGTCCGGAGGTGCTGTCCCGACGCAAGATCGCGGCTCTCGTCTTCGAGGCTCTGGGACGGCGGCCGCGCTTCGTTCCCGCGCCGAAGTGGATCATGAACATGGCTGCGATCGCGGCGCGCCCGTTCAACAGGCGCTTCGCAGAGTTGCTCGCGTTCGTCACCGCGGCCTCGACGACGGCGTGCGTGGCCACTCCCTTCGGAAGCCACCGCCTGTCGGATTATCTCCGCGCGCGCGCAGTGTAGTTACCCTGACTCTTCTTCGACCGCCGGTATTTGCGCGACAGTCGGCGCTATTAACAATTGTAAAAAAGCGCCGCCCTGAAACACAAAATGTCGTTGACGTTTTGAGGAAGTAAGGACATAGAGACGGAATGGCGAGCCTAGAGGATTGTCGCAGCCGAGAGCGCTGGCCGTTTCCGGCGCTGTTGCCACACAGCCTGAAGATCTATCCAATCGTGCAGACGGCGGAGCGTATCGGACCGCAACCGATCGCCGCCTGGCCGCCCCCGATGGCGCCCGAGGTGGCGGCCTGGCGGGACGCCACAAGCTTCGCAGAGTCCACGGGGAATCAGATCTATCTCCATGTTCCGTTCTGTCCGTTCCTTTGCCACTTTTGCCCTCTTTTCAAGGTCACCAAGGCCAAGGACCGGACAGAGGAGCGGCAGGAGGAGTTCGTATCCGCATTGATTGACGAGATAGAACTCTACGGGGGTACGCCGTCTGTGGCGGCAAAGTCGTTCAACTCCGTATATTTCGGAGGTGGCACGCCGACGCAATTGACGCCGCTTCAGCTCACCCGGATCCTCACGGCCCTTCGCCGTAACTTGACGATCACCGCCGACGCCGAGATCACCCTGGAGGGTGTGGCGAAGCAGATGCTGGCGCCCGGATACCTCGAGCCTTGCTTCACGGCCGGGTTCAACCGCGTCAGCTTTGGCGTCCAGAGCCTCAATGCGCGCCAGCGACAGCTCATTGGCCGAGGCGATCGCGTCGACGATTACCCTGCGCTGGTCACTCTCGTGCGGTCGCTGAATCCGGCCGCCAGCGCCAACTGCGAGATCATGGCTGGACTACCCGACCAAACGTTCGACGCTCTGGAGAGCGACCTGCGCGAGCTTGTGAGCTGGAAGATGAACAGCGTGGATGTTCTCTACTACGTCCAGATGGCGGGCACGCGGCTTGCGCAGCTCGTTACCAAGAAGAAGCGCTCGGAACCGGAGTTCGGCGCGCGACTGTTGCGGATGAGACAGTTCACAAATAATTTTTTCCGAGAGGCAGGTTACCAACAAGTCACCGGTGAAGTCTTCGTGCGGAATGAACGCGATCTGTTCGTTCATACGAGCTTCGGCGGAGGGGGAAACTGCCTCAATACCCTTCTCGCTCTGGGGCCTTCTGGTTTCGGGCACATTTCGGGAACCGTCTACCACAACGTCTGTGATCTGGATGCCTATTGCTCGTCCATTCGCGAAAGACGTTTTCCGATTGGAACCGCGCAATCGATGGACGGTGCGGCCGCACGCCGGCGTGCATTCATCTTGTCGCTACTACGATTGCAGCTGCCTGAATTCGCGATCGGCTCCTGGCGCGAACGAAAGCTCGTCGACGACTGGACCAGGTTCGGACTGCTGTCGCGTGTGCCGGGGGGCTATCGACTCACCGAGCGAGGAACGCTCTGGTACAACCACATGCAGATCGAGGCCTTGCCGATGACAGAAATGCTGCGGATTTTGCGCATGTTCGGCTCGATCGATGACCAGGAAGCCTCGCTTCGAGATGACAACTCCCAGACTCGTGAGCTGCTCGAGCTGGTGCGCGCCCGGGGTGGAGTTGGCCACCTTGGCGAAATGGTCTATCGAGGCATCTTGAAAGCACACAAGTTGCCGATCTTTGACCGCCGCGCCATCGGATTCACCGGTCCTGTGTCCGCCTGAGGAGATTGGACGGATGCGTACTCTGCTCATCGCTGACGAATCGGACGAAACGACGCGCGTGGCACGTGGTCTCAGGCGGTACGGGAGCGTCACGACGGCTGGCTTGGCGGGACCGCTGAACGGCGATGGACCACTCATCGATCTCAGCCGCCCGTCGACTCTCGCCTGTCTCGACAGCTACGACTGCGTCGTGTTGCTGGCCCAGCCGGCCCCGAGCGATTTCCGGGTGCTGGTCGAACAGTGCGCGGCCCGTCCGCTGGTGGCCGTTCTGGCGATCACCAGCCAGGAAGGCCTCGAGCGTTCGCTGCTTCTGCGGCGCCAACGCAAGGCGGCCTGGGCTGGCAGTGTGCTTCTGGGAGCAGGCCTGTCGCCGGGTTTGACGTCGCTCGCGGCGACCACGCTGGTGTCGCCGAAGGTAGATCGGCTGGAGGTCGCGATCCGCCGCGACGTCGGCACGCCGCCCGTCAGCGAGCTCGGGCCCTGGGCCGTTCCATCCGGAGGGGCCCGCTATGAGGCCGGAGAGCGCATCGAGATTGCAAAAACCGATCTCAGGACGCGGTTGCCATTTGCCGACGGTGAAGAGCACTGTGCCATCGTGGCGGGCCCGGAGGCAATTGGCCTGCACTGGAGTTGCGGAGCGCCCAGCACCGCGACGTTCGTGGCGAACGGTCGAGCGCTCGAAGGGGGAATGTTGACCCAGTGGCGTGAGCGCCTGCGCACGGAGTGGCCTGGCCGACTGCCCGGGCGGTTGCGCCGCCTCTGGCTGCGAATCGCCGACAGTATTGCTTCCCGTGGTCTAGGGGGTGCGACCGAAATACTTGCCATCGCCGATCGCCAGGGCAGCGACCGGTGCATCGGCCGCTGGCTGTCCTTGAGGCTCGAGCCGGCAAGGCTGGCTGAGGCGGCAGTGTTTGTCGCCTTCGTCGCACTGCTCGAGGAGGTCAGAACGCCAGGAATCTTTCTCGCCGAAGAGCTCTTCACGCTTTCCGACGTCCTCGGCAAGCTCGATCGAGTCGCGCACGGCCAGGTCAGCGTCGAGCAAGTCGGCGTTGAGATCGCCGCTGGGGAAAGCGAAGCCATCAGACAGAGCGAGGCCATCACTGTTCGGGAACGGTCCAAAGCGGAGCCGCCGGCGCGGGCGGGAGCGGGATCGCTGTGAGCCAGGCCCGGTCCTCTGCTGAAACGATCTGGGACGTTGCCATTGTGGGCGGCGGTGTCGCTGGGCTGGTCTCCGGCGTCGCTCTCAGCGACGCCGGCTATCGGGTGGTGGTGGTCGAACGCGATGAACTGGGAGGTCGGGCACGCAGCTGGACCGATCCCGTGACCGGTGATCTGGTTGATATCGGTCCGCACATTCTGCTGTCCCACTATCCGAACATGTTCAAAATGCTCAAGCGCCTCGGGACGGACAAGGACGTCGTCTGGGAGCGCGATCAACTTATCAAGATCGTCGAGGGTCAGACCGAGATCATTGGTCGGCTCTGGCGGATTCCGGCACCGTTCCATTTCTTGCCCAGTCTATTTGCGGATCCGCTGCTCACGATGCGCGATCGTCTTTGCGCGGTGCCGGTCGGGCTGTACGCGATGAAGATGACGGAGCGCGATGTCCTGGCACTGGACGATGTCACGGCGTACGACTTTCTTTTGCAACAGGGCGTGACCCCCAACCACATCGAGCGATTCTGGGATCCAACCTCGCTGTACATCTTGAATGCGCCCGTTCGCGAATGCTCGGCGGGCGCTCTGCTGCGCTTTGTCCGGTACCTGATCAGCCACAGCGACTACACGATCGGCTTTCCCGGCCGCAGCCTCGCCGACCTGTACGCGCCGGCCGCCAAGGCAGTGATAGAGAAGGCGGGCGGGCGCGTGCTCTTGCGGACCGAGGTTGACCGTTTCGTCAGCGGCGGAGATACCGTGCACGCGCTGGCGCTGTCAGGCGGCCAACAAATCCGGGCCCGCTATTACATTTCCGCGGTACCGCCTCAGAATCTCTGTGAGCTTCTGGGCGACACACGCGACACCTTTGCCAGCTTCTCGCGTCTGCGGGGATTTCAACCCTGCCCGTACGTGTCCGTCTATCTCTGGTTCGATCGCAAGCTGACGGACCTGAAGTTCTGGGCACGGTTGTACAAGCAAGGCGATCTCAACAGCGACTTTTACGATCTCTCGAACATTCGGCGTGGCTGGGCGTCGCGGCCGTCGGTGATCGCGAGCAACATCATCTTTTCGGACCGGCTGGCGGGGATGAGCGACGATGCCATCATCGCGAAGACGATTGACGAACTGACGGAGTTCCTGCCGGGCGTGGCCAATGCGCGGCACACGCACGCCGTCGTGAATCGGATTCCGATGGCGGTTCATTGGCCCGCGCCAGGCTCGGAGGCTTTGCGAGCCGAAACGCGCACGCCGCTCAGAAACCTATTCCTGGCGGGTGACTGGACTCGGACAGGAATGCCCGCCTCGATGGAGAGCGCGTCGCGCTCGGGTTGGTTGGCGGCAGGTGCCGTACTCGAGGCGGAGCAGCGGCCCGCAAACCTGGCCCTGGAGATTGAGCCTCCGAGCATGGTGACCAGCTCGTTGATCGGCATCGCTCGGCGGCTCCCGTGGGACGCCGCCCGGCGATGGCGGGGTCGGCTCGCGGAGGTCAAGCATTGGGTCAAGAGGCGCTCGCCCGCCAAGGTTGGCGACGTTGGCGACGTTGGCGGCGTCGGCCCGGGCGAACGCCAGGAGGCCGCGCGGACCGTGGTCGCTGGCACCGTCATGGAATCTGCGCCGGCCAAGGCCATCAAGACCGCGTGACGGACAAATGAGCAGCCGCTGAGAGGAGAAGATCATGGTCAATATCGGGGCGGACGGGGTCGGAATCGACGGCCTCTCCGTGTACGTGCCGCGTCTCTACGTCGATCTGACAGGCGAGTGGGCGCTGACACGCGCCGGTTCAGCGTCTGGTGCCGCCGAACTGGTCGCAAAGATCACCAAGGGAATCGGTGTGCATCGCTTCGCGGTGCCGGACGCGCACGAAGACAGCGCCACAATGGCGGCGATGGCCGTTGCCCGCCTCATCGATGAGCTGGGGCTCGATCCGGCTCGGATGGGATACCTGGCCGTGGGTACGGAGACGACCGTTGACCAGTCCAAGTCAATTGCCGCCTATGTCCTGGGCATGTTGCAGCGCCGCTATCAAGTCGATCTGAGTCACGTTGGCTGCCCGCAATTTCAATTCGCGTGCGCCGGCACGACTTATGCCCTGGAGGCCGCGTCGGCGCTGATTCGTGCTGGCGAGATGGGCGATCGCTACGCTGTCGTCGTGGCGACCGACATCTCGCGCTATGCCATCGGGGGGCCGGCTGAGTGCACGCAGGGCGCGGGAGCCGTCGCGATGAAGGTCTCGCAGGCGCCACGTCTGCTCACATTCGATCCCCGGATCCGGGCGACCGTGACGTTCGACGAGCGCGATTTCTTCCGTCCCAACTGGTCGGACGAGGCCGTCGTCGACGGTCAATACTCGGTCGACATGTACCTGTCATGCCTGGACGCCGTGGTCGCCAAGGTGGCGACAAACGGGCCGGACGCGATTCAACGGCTGGCCGCTTCCGACCACTTTCTTTTTCATATTCCTTTTCCACGCATGGCGGAATACGCCGCGACCCGCCTTTACCGACGGCTCCTGGACCTCAAGCGTGGTGCATCGTGGGAGCGACGCGAACCCTCGGCGGAGCGGGAGCTCGACAAGCGACAAATGGATAGCGAGCCGTTCCGCACATGGTTCGGCCAGCGGTGCTTTCCGGCACTGGCGCACGCTGGCCAGATCGGAAACATCTACTCCGGAGCGCTTTAC
>DATLVT010000483.1:0-4786 GCA_035577105.1 Polyangia bacterium | reverse complement strand
GCGCCGTGGCGCGGTCCGGTGTTCCAGGTCCAGCGGTCAAGGTGCATCTCCCACCAGACGCCGATGAACTTGCCCGGCTTCACCCACGAGACGTCACCCAGGCGGTTCGGCTCGTTCAAGTTCAGGATCAGATCCGATGACCGGTACAGCGCCGGGGCGCTGTCGGCGATCTGGATGGTTCGCCAGGGGGTGGTGAAGGGGGCCGACCGCCGCACGCGCCACCCCTCCGACGATGGCGCCAGCTCGGCCACCAGGTTCTGCCCGTCGGTGCGGCGCAGCCGCATCCCGGAATAATCGACCAGCGCCGCCTCGTGCAGGGCGATGTGCAGCCCGTTGCGCGTCCGCAACGTCAGGGGCGTGTGCGCGACGGAGACCTCGGCCAGCGGCGTCTGGTGGATGGGCAGCTCCAGATCGGCCGGATCGCCGGCCGGGATCCACCAGGCGGTGCTGGGAGCAGCGACGCTGAACTCGGTCAGCTCGTCGTCGATGATCACATCCTTCAGCGCCGGCTGGTCGGGGAACTCGTAACGAAACCCGACGCCGTCGTCGAAGACCCGAAAGACCACCACCAGCTGGCGCCGGGCGCCCGAGCGCTCTGCCAGGCGCACGCGCAGCTCGTTGTAGTGATCGTGCACGAAGCGCCGCTCGCCCCACGGCTGCTCCCAGGTCTGGTCGACGCTGCGCCGGGCCTCGTCGACGACCACCAGGTCGCGATCCAGCCGGCCGCCGTCCCGCAGCGCGAAGCCCAGCCACGAGTTGGTGATGACCGGCTCGCCAAAGCGGCTCACCCGGTAGACGGGCCGGCGGCCCCAGACAAAGTCGACCTCGACCGCCAGCACCTGGCCCGGCGAGACCACGCGCAACGGCTTGGGCGCCGCGGGGCTGCCGCTGTCCGCGTGGGCCGGCCACGCCCCCGCCATCGCGAACGCCACCGCCACCACCCCCAGGGAACGCCATCGTCGATAAGGTCGCACTGTCTTTCCACGACAATGCCACCTTTGGAACCGCCGCACAGTCTAATGTCGTTGTTAACCGCGCAGGGCGATGAACGAGTGCCTCGCGCTAGATCGCCGCGGCCGCCGCCTTGAGCGCCGCCGCCGCGCCCGACGTCACGCCGTCGCCGTGGCAGGGGACCAGGCGCGACAGCCCCGGCAGCGCCGCCCACTCGGCGAGCTGTCGCTTGAGCGCCCCCTTGTCCTTGAGGAACATCATCCTGAAGACGGGCACCACCTTGGGCCCCCCGCCAAAGCCCATGATGCGCGGGAGCAGGCCCAGGGATTCCTTCGAATTGTTCTGGAGCACGTCCGAGACCAGCAGGCTGACCCGTCGGCCGCCGTCGCTCTTCACGATGACGGCCGGCTCGCCGTTCTTCACGCCCGCGACGGGCATGACCAGGACGTTCGGATCGGGCGGGACGTCCTCGAGCATACCCGCGATGTCGGCGCGGGCGCGCATCTTCGCTTCGCACGGCTTCGGACCGTAGATCTTCAGCCCGAGCCGCTCGGCGAACGGGCGCGCGTCGATCATGTGCTGGTCGTGCGTGACGACGAGCATGGCGGGGCGCCCCCAGGCCGTGACCTCGGCGAGCAGCCCCTCCTCGAGGGGGATCGCCATGCCGAAGAACATCAGCGTGCCGTCCGACCGCTTGATGATGAACATCCGCCGCTTGAAGGGAATGCCCGGGACGTCTCCCTGGACGGCCCAGAGGTTGTCCTCGAGCTTCTCGAGGGGATCGTGGCTGGTCACGATCCAGGGGCGAGGCTGCTTGGGCATGGGATCCTCCTGCCGCGTTGACTATCACGCCTTGGCTCGGCAGCGAAACCCGGCCCCGGGGCGACGGAACTGATGTCTCGACACCGCGGGGCCAGACCGCGGTGTCGCGCGACAGGTCCCGGCCTACCAGAGATAGTTCGCGCCGAAGCCCATGAACTCCACCTGCTGGCTCTCGCCGCGGTGCCAGTGCGAGATCCAGTGCATGAACTCGGCGCCCAGCACCAGGCTGCTCCCGATGTGGCGGTAGACCACCCCGTGGATCGCGGTGTTGCTGGAGATCAGGCTGCGCGTGGGGGTGTTCTTGTCGTCGGCGGTCTCGCTGACCAGCGATCCGCCCACGCCGGCGCCGACGTCCCAGTCACCGATCTTGTAGGTGCCGTGCGCCAGGTAGCCCTTGAATCCGCGCAGCTCGCCGGTGGGGTCGACGGCCTGACCCGCCTGCATGGGGACGCCGGTGCCCAGACCTTTGCCGCCCCACACCCCGACGCCCACCCGAAAATTGGCCACCTCGATCCGCCCGCCCAGGATCCCGCCCAGCACGTTGGCGCTGGTCGGCGCCGCGACCATGGTGGGTCGGCCCAGGTACTGCCACAGCCCCTGGCCCAGCAACAGCAGCTTGCCCGTCTCGCCGATGGGCATCTCGTACGACACCTCGGCCTCGACGCGCGGGAGCGGCCGCAGCGTGTAGAAGTACGTGTTGGCGGCGTCGCCCAGCGAGATCAGCGAGGGATCGTACAGCCCCACCCGCAACCCGAAGCCGTTGCGCGTCGGCATGATGTACTGCACCTGCGCGTTGAAGCCGGGAAAGATCGCCCCGGCGTTGACCGGCCCACAGGTGATGGCCTGGCCGTCGACGGTGCAGGGGTGGCCGACGCCGTTGCCGTACGAATACATGTACACGCTGCCCGCCAGCGCGGTGCCGAAGATCGACAGCGCGCGCCCGAAGACAATGGTGCCGAACGATCCTTCGACCTGGGTGAAGGCTTCGCGGATGTCGATGCCGTTGCCCTGGGTCTTCTCGCGATCGTTGGTGATGTCGTCGACGTTGAACGAGAAGTACGTCTTGGACTTCAGATTTTCCGTCACCGGCGCGATCAGGCCAAAGTTCAGCTGCGCCCCCACCCAGCCGCTGCGGATGCGCGACGTGGCGATCTTGTTGCTGTCGTTCGTGGCGGCGTCGGTGGTGAACCCGGCCAGCGACCCGCCCATCACGGCCGGCGCCGGCGTCCCCTGGCCATAGATGAACTGATAGTGCGCGGCCGACCGCCCGCTGGTGAAGAACGAAAAACCATCCTTTTCAAAGAGGGTGATATCCGCCCGGGCAACGGACGATGACGCCAGCAACGCGCCGATGACAACGGAACAGAATAGACCTGCCTTCGCGACTTGGCGCTGAGCCATTTGCGTGTCTCCTTTTATGCGGCACCAGGGGTGCTATCGGGTGTGGGGGGACCAGGAACAATGAGGGACCGGAGAGAGGCGCAGCCGCCGGAGGAGAGCGCGGGCGGGCCCAGGAACGTCGCGAGCGGGATCGTTACGGCAAGCAGCCGACTCGCGTGGTGCCGAGAACGATGTCGTCGTAATAGAGGTCGAAGGCCGGCCGCCCTTGCGGGTGCCAGTCGTAATAACCAACGCCAAAGTCAGTGAACGCGCCGATCAGATCGCTGTTCATGCCGTTGTACAGCGGCGAGCCCGGCACGTGACCACCGGGGTAATCGATCTTCTGGTTGGTCAACGAACCGACCACCTGACCGTCGACCCACACATTGATCGACGTCGGCTGATCATTGAATTCCCACTCCAGGCAGGTCCAGACGGCGACGGGGATGTCAGGGCGCGGATAGGCCTGCACCTCGCCGCCGGGCGACCCGGAGAGCTTGATGAAGCCCAGCTGCCATCCGGTGCTGTGGTTGGCGATCGACAGGTAAGTGGGCTTGGGAAAGCCGGCGGTGCCGCCGTAGATCATGCCCATGTCGATGTCGTGGGGCTTGGGCGTGATGTAGAAGTACGCGCGGCCAAAGTTGTGCTTGGCCATCGCCGCCGGCGCGTTCTTCCAGATGAGGTAGGCGTAGTCGGGCTGCGCCAGGTTGGGCGTGCCGTGAAACTGCACGGCGTACTTGCCGTGAGCGACGATCTTCTGTTGCAGCATCAGCGTGCCGCCGTTGGCCGTCGGCATGGACCACTTGGCGGGATCGATCTGGCCGCTCTCGAAGTCCTCGCAGAACAGGCCGCCGCACCCGCCGGGCATCCCGCCGTCGGGATCGGTGGTGCCGGCCACGTCGGCCGGGCCGTCGGTGGGGAGGCCGACGCCGCCCGTACCGCTGGCGCCGCCGCTGCCGCTGCCGCCGCTGCCGGTGGGGTCGGCGCCGCCGCTTCCCGTGGTCGCCGCGCCACCGCTGCCGGTGCCGCTGCCGCCCCCGGTGCCGGTGCCGCTGCCGCCGCCGCTCCCCGCGGTCGAGGCACTCTCGCTGTTGCTGCAACCGCCGGCGATGAACGCCAGCGAGCCAAAAATAAGCACCACCGCGCGTCGCACGCTACATCCCCGCGTCCGGCAACGGCGACGGGCCACCGTACATCGTGAACGAACAGTGGTGCGTGGTGGCGTCGCAGGTGGCGCCCTCGCCCATGCACCAGCAGTTGGCCGCCGCCGCGCAGGTCCCCGGGTCCATCGTCCCCGAGCCGACGCAGGTGTGCGTCTTGGCGCTGCACACCTCGCCGCCGCACGCCTTGCCGCCGCCGACGCAGTCGCTGTCGTTGGTGCACGCCATGCCCGGCGGCGCCGCCATCGACACCCCGGGCTTGACGTTGCCGCCGCCGGTCAGGTTGCTGACCCGGCCAACCTTGTTGGTCGACAGCTCGGTGAAATAGATGTTGCCGTCAGGACCCAGGCAGATGCCCTGCGCCTCGGCGTTCGGCGTCGGGATCTGGTACTCGGCGACGACGCCGGCCGGGGTGATGCGGCCGATGGCGTCGGCAGCGCCGGTCTCGGCGAACCACAAATTCCCGTCGGGGC
>DATLVT010000482.1:0-7425 GCA_035577105.1 Polyangia bacterium | reverse complement strand
CTTTTGCCGGGTTGGCCTTGCCGCAGCCGGCGCTGGGCATCGGCGTGCCGCTCCTGGGAGCGTCGCCGCCGCTGGCGTCGGTGACCTTGACGTCGCTGCCGGCGGGGGCGTCACCGCTGGCGTCGGTCGTCATGGGCTCGCCGCCCGAGCCACCGCTGACACCGCCGCTGGCGTCGCCGCCGCTGCCGCTCGTGGTGCCACCGCTGCCACCGCTGCCACCGGTCCCGACGCTGCCGCCGCTGCCGCCACCCATCATGCCCCCGCCATCCGTGCTGCTGGACGGTGACGACGCTGTGCAGGCCGCTGCCGCGGTCAGGACAAGGCACAAGCTGACTCTATTGATCGCGTGTCGCATCGCATCTCCCGACGCGCCCGGGGAACAGCCGTCCCGCCGAGCAAGCATCATCCATGAAGAGGTTCCTAATTCAGTAGAGCCTTGTCGCCGCGATCGATCATTCATGACGGCGCGGTCCCGCCCGAATGTTCCATCATGGGCGGTGGGCCGCGCGATCTTCACGGTGTTCGCCCTTGACAAGGCTGGTGCGACTGCCTGGGAGATTCTCTTACCGTCGGCACCTCGGGCCAGTGCAGGTTTCAGGTTTATCGCCCGTGCCAGTTAACCAGGCGGCCGCCAAAGGGGTCGACAACCGGGTGGCAAGCGATGGGAACGCTGGTTCAGCCGCGCCTTTCCTCCGCGGGACGTCCGCGCGCGCTGGGGGTCGGACTTTCGGTCATCGTGGTTATTCTGATTGTCGAGGCGATCGTGGACGCCCGCCTGACGCGCAAGGCGGAAGGGGAGGCGCGGCGGATCGCGCTTGATTCGATCCTCAGCGTCGAGGTGGTCGATCGCATCGTGCGCGCTGTGACCCAGCAGCGCGTCCTGGTCGACGACCACATCGAACAGGTGGCGCCGGCCAGCATGGTCGAGGTCGAGCGGCGGCTGGCCGAGGCTGACCACGAGTTGGCGGAGGCCGAGAGACAGTACGCCCAGCTGGTCGACCTGCCCAACGAAGCGTCCACCTGGCTGCACATCCAGTCGCTGCTGGCGCGGTTCGACGTCGCGAGAGAGCGCATGCTGTCGCTGTCTCGACAGAATCGGGATCGGGAGGCGCGCACGGAACTGCGGTCGGTGCGCGCCGAGTACCAGGACATCGATCATTCCTTCGAAGAGCTGATTCGCATCAACCGCGTGGGCGCCGCCGATTCGATGAACCGCATCGAGACCTTGCGGCGCGAGGCCGACGACGCGGTGCTGGGCCTGCGCATCATCGAGCTGCTGGCGCTGGCGTTGCTGGGCTGGTGGGGGGCACGCCGGATCGCGGCCTACGAAACGCAGATTCTGGACTATGCCCGCCGCCTGGAAGATCGAAACGACAACCTGGACGCCTTCGCCGGCCGCGTGGCCCACGATCTGAAGAACACGCTGGCGCCCACGTTCATGTCGCCCGCGCTGTTGCGGCGCTCGGCGGGAAACCAGGCGCGCGTCCTGGAGATCGCCGACACCACCGAGCGGTGCTCGGTCCGCGCCGTCGCGGTGGTGGACGCCTTGCTGGCTTTCTCGCGCGCGTCGCACGAGGTGGTCGCCGACGAATCGGGGGCGGTGCGGTTCGCGGTCAAGGAGGTGACCGACGAGCTGTCACCGCTGGTCCTCAAGGTCGGCGCATCGATCGAGGTGCAGGAGCTGCCCGACGCTCAGGTCCGCTGCAGTCAAGAGCTGCTGCACATCGCGCTGGCCAACGTGGTCGGCAACGCCGTGAAGTATCTGGAACGGCGGAGCGAGAGACAGGTGCGAATCTCGGCCCACACCGACGGAGCATGGTGCCGCATCGATGTCGCCGACACCGGCCCCGGCATCCGGAAGAGCGATCAAGAAAAGATCTTCGAGCCGTTCTATCGGGTCGAGGGCAGCGAGGTCCCTGGCACAGGCATCGGGCTGGCCACTGTCTGCCGCATCGTCCAGACGCGAGGCGGCCGTGTCACGCTGGACTCGGTCGAGGGGCAGGGCTCGCTGTTTCACATCTTTCTGCCGCTGGTAAAGCCGCCCCAGGATCGGCTGCTCGAACGCCCGGTCAGGCGTCAGGCCGCCCGGGCCTGACGCCACGCTGGAAGCGCGCCCAGGCGGCCACCACACCTTCCGCGCTCAGGGCTGGCCGCTCCGCCCCGCCAGCGCCGCGGCGGACATGAACACGTTGTCCGCTTCCTTGCGCGGATCGCTCTTGCCGCCTCCCGGGGCCGGCATCGGGGGCGGTGGGCCAAAGGTGTTGCCGTCGCAGCTGACCTGGCCGCTGGTGGTGTTGCAGGTCATTCCCAGCGAGCCGCAGTCAAAGTTCACCATTCGCCGTCGACCCTCGGTCAGATCGGTGCAGCGCTGGGCGGTGTTGCCGTCGCACGAGCCGCGGTTGTCCAGATCTCCGCACGGATCGACCCAGGTGCGGGCAACCTGCAGGAACCCCAGCACGCCAGGACCGAAGGTGGCGTAGACGGTGCCCACGTCGCAGATCGAGTCGCGCGAGCCGATGCCCCAGGAGACGACGCCGAAGGAGACGAACCGCTGGTCTTGCCGGCGAATCAGCGAGCTGCCCGAGTCACCGAAGCAGGGCTGCGCGTCGCCCGGCGCCCCGCCCGTCACCACCTCGTACTCCTCGGCCAAAAGGGCGCTGTCGTAGATCTGACGAGCCAGCTCATCCACCGAGGGCGGCGGCGGGAAAGAAGGCCCTCCGTCCGGGCTGCCTCCGCCGGCACCTCCGTCCATTTCAGGGCCGAGGGCGCCGCGCGCCACGCCGGCCGCGGGAACAGTGCCGTTCTTGAACCATTCGAGAAAGTTCTCAAAGTTGCCAAACATGGCTTCGAAGACCCTGCCGTGGCGACTGCGCAGCGTCTGCTTGCCCAGGCGCCGGGTGCCGTTGGTTCCGTTGTTGTCCTGGATTCCATAGCCGATGGCCGCGAACGCCTGGGCAATCTGTTCGTCGCTGAGCACGGCCAGGTCCACCGGCGCCAGGTCGTTGATGGGCGTCTCGAGGTGCATGACCGCGACGTCGGGGCTTGTCCCCAGAAAGCCGCTCGGATCGCCGGGCGCCAGCTCTACCCCCACGATGTTCACCTCGTGCTTTGGATACAGCGAGCTCGAGCCCACGGCGAAGGTCAACCGCCAGCCAGAGGCGACGATCTGCGGCACCAGCACAGCGCAGTGCTTGGCGGTCAACACTGTCTCTGGTCCGATCAGGGTGGCGCCGCATAACTCCTGCGCGGGCGGGAATGGTCCACCGTTCGGAAAGTGGACCACCAGGCTGCCGATGGCGTCCAGGGCCGGATCATTGGCGGCAAAACCGCCGATGATCTTCTCACCGTGGGTGTCCACCTTCTGATCGGGAGCGGTCTCGCAGGCTGGCCCGCTGAAGGCAATCGCCGTCACCAGCAGGGACATCCTCAGTGGCAGGCGGCGTGTTGTCTTTGATAAACGTCTCTCGTGAAGATTCTTCATGGCGCAGTTTTCCCCTTTGTCACCGACGCGAATGAGCTCGCGACCCGCTGTGTCTCTGTCTAACGGGGTGCGCCGAAACAATTCACAGGGCGCGAAGCGAAATCCGATCGCCCGCGCCACACGTGTAAAACTGGACGTGACATGGAGATCAGAAGCTTTCAGGACACGGACGAACCTCAGATCATCCACCTGTGGGAACGGTGCGGGCTGGTGCGGCCCTGGAACGATCCGGCCAGGGACATTGCGCGCAAGCGTCGCATGCAGAGGGAGCTGTTTCTTGTGGGCACGAGTGACGGCGCGATCGTGGCGTCGGCGATGGTCGGATACGACGGGCATCGTGGCTGGGTCAACTATCTGGCGGTCGAGCCGTCGCGGCGCCGGCAGGGGTGGGCGCGGGCGCTGATGGTCGAGGCGGAGCGCCGCCTGCGCGACCTTGGCTGCGCGAAGATCAATCTTCAGATCCGTCGCGACAATCTGGAGGCGATCGCGTTCTACGAACGGATCGGATTCGCGGAGGACGCCGTGGTCAGCTTTGGCAAGAGGCTGGAGCGCGACGACAAGGAGACGTCGGAGTGAAGTCCGGGCGTCCCTTGCCGCACCTTCGCCCTGGTTGGTGAATTTTCACCACCGCTCACCAGCGATCGCCCCAGTGCTCCGCGCTTTTGCCTTGTCACAGCTCTTGCTTTGCCTTGGGCGCAGGACGCGGGTGAAATGATGACGAAGGCGCGCTGGACAGGAATGATGGTGGCGGTGGCTGTCTTGGCGGCCGGTCTTCGGGCCAGCGCACAAAGCGCGGCGCCGCCCTCCGCCGAGTCACCGGTCTTGCCGGCGGTCGTGACCCCTTCGCAGCAGGCCGACAGCGAAACGCCGCCGTCTCGGCGCCCGGAAGAAACCAACCGCCGCGACGCGCGCGCGGAAGCGCGCCGTCCGCCGCCCCCAGATTGGCAGCCCGGACAGCCGGTCCCGGAAGGATTTCATGCGGTCAGCGGCGCGCGGAGATCGACGATGGGGCTGGGAATCGCGGTGCTCGCCGTTTCGTTCGGCGCCTCGACCGCCGTCGGCCTGGTGGGCGTTGTCGGAACGATCGGAACCGCTGACGGAGAGACCACCAGCAGCGCAAAACCAGCTCCGCCACCTCCCTTGCTGAACTTGTTTGTTCCGGTCGTGGGTCCCTTCCTGGCCGCTCGCGCAGGTGGCTGCGCGGCGATCTGCATCGTCGACGGCGCCGCTCAGACGGCGGGGTTGGGCTTGATCGTTTTCAGCCTGGTGGCGCGGGAGCCGGTCCTGGTTCACGACCGCCTGGCGCTGTCCGTGGCGCCGGCACGACTGGGGACTGACGGCCAGGGCGTCCAGCTGTTCGGCCGGTTCTAGCTCCGCCATCAGATGCCGGTTGATGACGCGAGCAGTGATGTAAATATTGAAAAATCCAGCATTTTCTCAAGTTTGGAGGCAATGGGACCGACTGAGACGCTGCAGTAAATGATAGTGGGTGGGGCAGGGCAGTCAGGGTGGCGCTCGCTGAAGCAATGGCGACAGCGGGTGGTGGCGGCGATAACGGTCGGGATGCTGATCGCCCTGGCCGGCGTCGTTGCGCAGGCGGCGACCATCGTCTGGGGTGGTGGGACCGGAACGTTCGGCACGGCGGCCAACTGGGTCGGCGGGGCCGCGCCAGGGTCCAGCGACACGGCGTCGTTCGACGGGTGGATCCCGCTGCCGACGGCGAAATGGACGGTGACGGCATCGAATACGGGAAGCGACGTCGTCGGCAACGCGTTTGACGGTCGCCTGACGACGCGGTGGAGCACCGGCACG
This sequence comes from Polyangia bacterium, assembly GCA_035577105.1. Taxonomy (GTDB): domain Bacteria; phylum Myxococcota_A; class Polyangia; order Fen-1088; family Fen-1088; genus DATKEU01. Next base: position 2,132 of record DATLVT010000482.1, on the reverse strand, counting down.
TTCCAGGCCGTCAACATGTGGTTCAAGGTCGATCTTGGCGCTTCGTTCACCGTCAGCCGGCTCGACATAGATGCCAACGCCACCTCCTTTCCCAACGACTACATTCGCGGCTGGAGCCTGGCTGTCTCCACCAACGACTCCAGCTACTCGACGGTCGCCACCGGCACCGGCAGCGCTGCCTTGGTCAGCATGACTTTCAGCGCCCAGACCGCGCGCTACATCAAGGTGACCATGACCTCGGCCAACGCCACGTACTGGTGGGGCGCCGCGGAAATCACGGCGTACGGGCCGGCGGCGTGGGTGCCGCTGTCGACGTCAGGCTGGACGCCGACCGCCTCGCGTACGGGCGCCGATGCGCTGGCCAACTCGCTCGACGGTGATCGCGCCACCCGCTGGAGCACGGGGACCCCGATGCTCACCACCGACTGGTACAAGGTCGACATGGGGTCGGCCAAGACGTTCAGTCGTGTCGAGTGGGACGGAAACCCCGGAACCTGGTCCTGTGACTATCCGCCCACCTGGACGCTGGCGGTATCGAATGACAACTCGACCTTCACCACCGTCACCACTGGCAGCGCATCGGTCAACATCACCAACAGCATCTTCGCCGCCCAGACGGCCCGATATATCAAGATCAGCTCGAACGCCACTGCCTGCGGTGGCGGTTCCTGGTGGGGCATCGCCGAATTTCGCGTCTTCACGCCCACGCAGGCGACGCAGCTTTCGCGCAATGGATGGACGGCGACGGCGTCGAACACCGACGGGGCCAGCCCGCTGGGCAATTCCATCGACGGGAACCTGGCGACGCGCTGGGGTTCTGGTCTGGCTCAGGCGAACGGCCAGTGGTTCAAGGTCGACATGACCCAGTCGCTGACGATCAGCGCCATCGTCATGGATTCGTACACCAACACCAACGACTACCCGAGCGCCTGGAAGCTGGAGACGTCCACCGACAATTCGACCTTCACGACCGTGGCGGCCACCCAGGTGCCGGCCGGCGAATACGTCGCCTACCAGTTCGCGCCCCGCACCGCCCGCTACGTGCGGATTACCCAGACCGGCAGCGCCACCAACTGGTGGTCGATCGCCGAGTTCATCGTCTATGGCACCCCGGTGAACGCCAGCGTCAGCTCCAGCGCCACGGTCTCGGCGGTGAACGTCGCCGGCTCTGCGACGCTGACCCAGGCGTCCGGTAACACGCTGACCGTCAGCAATGACTTCACGCAAAGCGCCGGGACCTTCACCGGCGGCAACAGCCTGATCAGCGTCGGCGGTGACTTCAATCTCTCCGGCGGCACGTTCACTTCGACCAGCGATACCCTCCTGGTCTCGGGCGCCTTCAACAAGACCGGTGGCACGTTCACACATCACTCCGGAGTCGTCTTGCTGAACAGCACGGGCGACCAGACCTTTGCCACCAACGGTGCCACTTTCTACGACCTGGCCATCAATGACGGACTGGTCGGCTACTGGAAGATGGACGAAGGTTCGGGCACGGCCGCCGTGGACGGCTCTGGCAGGGGGAATGACGGCGTCCTCACCAGCACCACCTGGATCACCTCCAGCCTGCCCACCGCCATCAACTTCAAGAACAACGCCGGCCTCAGCTTCAACGGGACGACGAGTTACATGACCGTGGGGACCGCGGGGTTGCCGGCGAGCAACGCCGCCCAGACCATCGCCGCCTGGGTCAACCTCACGAACAACAGCGCAAGTCAGTACATCATCTCTCTCTGGAATTCGGGGTCCAGCGGCACGTCTCTTGGCATCAACGGCGCCAAGCTCTCGGTCTGGAAATGGGGGCCGTCGGATCTGGTCACCGTGACGCCTCCCGCGACCGGCGGGTGGCATCACGTCGCCTATACGTTTGATGGCACGACCCACAAGCTGTATCTCGACGCCGGCACGCCGACGACCAGCACGGTCGCGCCGAACACGCTGACCCCGAACAATGCGCAGTTCGGCGCCTTCAATTCTGGCCCCACCTTCAGTGGCAAGCTGGACGACGTGCGCATCTACAACCGGGTTCTCTCGGCCACCGAGATCAACTCGCTTTACATCGGCAATCAGCCAGGGACCAGTGTGGCGACGCAGACCATGACCGGCGCGCCGACCGTCGCCAACGACTTGAT
>DATLVT010000481.1:0-7897 GCA_035577105.1 Polyangia bacterium | reverse complement strand
AAGAAGACGCCGATGGGGAAGATCGACGGCACCGAGACCTGGAAAGTCGGCGCCGGCGTCCGCGCCAAGCGGAACGAGGCCAAGATCCCGGTGAACGCGTTCGCCGCGGGCGTCTACATCGCCACGATGATGGCCCAGATCGACATCCTGCTGGCCAAGGGGCACCCCTACTCCGAAGCGGCCAACGAATCGATCATCGAATCGGTCGACTCCCTCAACCCGTACATGCACGCCCGTGGCGTGGCGTACATGGTCGACAACTGCTCGACCACGGCCCGCCTCGGCTCGCGAAAATGGGCGCCCCGTTTCGATTACCTGCTCACGCAGATCGCCTACGTGAACATCGACGAGGGCAAGGCGGGCGACGCCGCGCTGATCGCCTCTCTGAAGAGCAACGTCATCCACAAGGTGATGAACGTCTGCTGCGAGCTGCGCCCCAGCGTGGACATCTCCGTCGTTTGATCTGATCTGGAACCCTCGAAGGGTTCCAGACCTTCCCACCGCCGCAAAAACGAGAACGCCGCTGCGAGCGATCGCGGCGGCGTTTTTCGTTTGGCGTGATGCCGTGAGGCGCGCGCCTCTGGTCAGGGCATGCTGGTGTTCATGTTGCTGTACTGGCCCTGCACCTTGGTACCCAGCGCGAAGACGATGACCAGTATGACGGAGGCTATCGCCGCCAAGATGAGCGCGTATTCCACGGCCGTCGCTCCTGCTTCGTCGTCGCTCAGTCTCTTGAGATTTCTTCGCATCGGTCGTCCCCCGGCACCCCGGCCGCGTCAGGGTGCATCGGCGGAACCGTCGCCGGGCGTGAGCGTCGACGGACACGTGAAGGCCCGGAATTGAAGTAAAGTTGGTCCGCTCGTGGGTGGTCATCGTTCCTCGTCGCACATGACCCGGCCGGCCGGCTGGTGGCTCTGGCCCCTTTCATTGCTGGCGCTGGGGGGCTGCGCGTCATCGCTTCGACAGCAGGCTCCGGGCGCAAACTCTCCGGCGTCCGCACCGGGCGCGGCGAACGATCATCCCACGGCAACCCAGGGCGACGCCGTCGACGCCCGGAGGCCTGCCGCGCCGCCACCGCTCCGCCCCACCGGCGAGCAGCCGCTGGCCGAGCGCCCGGAATGGATGCGCGGTCTGGCTCTGCCCGATCTGCCGCTGCGCTGGTTTCCGCGCGTGACGCAGTACCTGCAGCAGTACCGGGACGACCCGCGCGCCCGGGAGAACATCCGTGGCTGGGTGCGCCGTTTTCCCAACCACCGCCTGGTCATCGAAACGGCGCTGGCCCGCGAGCAGCTGCCGCTGGGCCTGGCCTTCGTCGCCATGATCGAGAGCGGATTCTCCGCGTCGGCGCTGTCGTCAAAAGGCGCCGGTGGATTCTGGCAATTTCGACCCAGCGTGGCCCGCGCCTACGGCATGGAGGTCACCTTCTGGGTCGACGAGCGGCGCGACCTGGAAAAGAGCTCGGCCGCCGCCGCCAAGTACCTGGGCGATCTGCACCAGCGCTTTGGCAGCTGGGAGCTGGCCCTGGCCGGATACAACGCCGGCGTCTTCTCCGTCCTGGATTCCATCGTCCGCTTCAACACCAACGACTATGCGACCCTGTGCCGCGTCGAATCCGGACTGCCCTGGGAGACGACGGAGTACGTCCCCAAGGTGCTGGCCGTGGCCATCGTCGAGAAGAATCACCAGTTCTTCGGCATCGACGAACCGCGGCCCGATCCGCCCCGCCCGTTCGACACCATCTCCGTCCCGCCCGCCGTCACCTTCGAACGCCTGGCGTCGCGCCTGCGCATCACCGCCGACGAGCTGGCGGCGTGGAATCCCACCTACCCGCGTCGGCGCACGCCGGTCGATCGCGGCCCGGTTGACCTGCGCGTCCCTGCTGGCACGGCGGCGCTGGTGACCAAGCCGCTGGGCGATCTGCGTCCTGACAACGTGGTGCCCGTCCAGGTGCAGGCGGGCGAAACCCTGCTGCGCATCGCCAAGACCCGAAAAATTTCCGCCGCCCGCCTACGGTCGCTGAACGCCGTCGGTGACGACGTCGAGGTGACACCCGGAACGACGATACTCGTGCCCCGGACCACCCCGAGACCGACGCAAAATTCACAAAATCCACACAAAGACGGCGGGAATCCACCGGTCAGACCAAAAATCGCCAGCGACGGCACGGCCGGGAAAAACAACACCAAAAACCGCTGACTGGCGCACTCCCGCCTTTTCCCCGGCGGGCGGTGGGCTATCATCCGCGCATGCATGTCTATCGCACGCCAGGCGGTATCTTCATCGAGGACAACGGCCGTTCCTTCTTGTTGCCGCCGTCGGCGCTGACCTGGGACGCGATCTTCCAGGCCGCCGATCCGCGCGCCGCGCTGACCACGGCCATCGCCGGCGCGGCTCCCCGCGGCGCCTCCGCGGAGCCGCTTCCCATTCTGGCGCCCACGGAGCACCAGGAGGTGTGGGCCGCCGGCGTGACGTACTTCCGCAGCCGCGACGCCCGCATGGAGGAGGCGCAAGCCGCTGGCGGGGGCGATTTTTACGCCCTGGTCTACGAAGCAGAGCGCCCCGAGCTGTTCTTCAAATCGACGCCCGAGCGGGTGATGGGGCCGGGGCAGCCGGTGCGCCTGCGTCGCGACGCCCGCTGGAACGTGCCCGAGCCCGAGCTGGTGCTGGCCGTGAACGCCGCCGGCCGCATCTTCGGCTACTCCGCCGGCAACGACATGAGCTCGCGCGACATCGAGGGAGAAAACCCGCTGTACCTGCCGCAGGCCAAGGTCTATGACGGCTCCTGCGCCGTGGGCCCCGGGCTGTGGCTGCCGCCGGCGCCGCTGGGACCCGAGACGAAGATCAACCTCGAGATCTTGCGCGAAGGGCGGCCGGCCTTTGCCGGCGAGACCTCGCTGGCCCAGCTCAAGCGTACGCCCGACACGCTGGTGGCCTATCTGTACCGCGAGACCAGCTTCCCCAACGGCGCGCTGCTGTTCACGGGGACCGGGATCGTGCCGCCGAACGAGTTCACCCTTCGCCCCGGTGACCAGATCCGCATCGCCATCACCGGCATCGGGACGCTGGTCAACGTGGTCGCGCCGCTGCGCGCATGACCCTCTTCGACACCGACGACGCCACCATCTTCGACGTTGCCACCCGGGCGCCCGGGCCGCCCGGCCGACTGCCGCTGACGGCCGACGATCTGGTCCGCCGCCCCAGCGGCAACCTGTTCGGGTGGACACAGGACGTGGGGATGGGGCTGCCCGCCGACGAGATCGGCCGGCCCGAGGTGCTGATCCTGGGCACGTCCGGTGGGCTGCGCGCGCCCGACGGAACGCCGGTGGCTCTCGGTTTTCACACCGGCCACTGGGAGATCAGCCTGCTCATGGAAGAAGCAGCGCGCGCCCTGCGCCGCCATCGCTGCACGCCTTACGCCGGTTTCTGCACCGACCCCTGCGACGGGCGCACGCAGGGGACGACGGGAATGCTGGACAGCCTTCCTTATCGCAACGACGCGGCCATCGTGCTGCGCCGGCTGGCGCGATCGCTGCCCACCCGCCGGGCCCTGATCGGCGTCGCCACCTGCGACAAGGGTTTACCGGCGATGATGATGGCCCTGGGGGGCATGGCGGAGCTGCCGGTGGTGCTGATCCCGGGCGGCGTCACGCTGCCCGCCATCGACGCCGAAGACGCGGGCAAGGCGCAGACCATCGGCGCGCGCTTCGCGCACGGCCAGATCACCCTGGAAGAAGCCGGTGACATCGGCTGTCGCGCCTGCGGGTCACCCGGCGGCGGCTGTCAGTTCCTGGGCACCGCCGCCACCTCGCAGGTCGTGGCCGAGGCGCTGGGCCTGGCTGTTCCGCACAGCGCGCTGATGCCCTCCGGTCAGCCGATCTGGCGCGAAGCCGCCCGGCGCTCCGTGGACGCCGTGCTGGCCCAGGCCGCGCGCAACCTGTGCGGGCGCGACATCCTCACCGAGGCCGCCGTGCGCAACGCCATGGTGGTGTTCGCCGCCTTCGGCGGCTCGACCAACCTCCTCCTTCACATCCCGGCGGTGGCGCACGCGGCCGGCCTGCCCCTGCCCACCGTCGACGACTGGGCCGACGTCAACCGCCGCGTGCCGCGCCTGGTGGACGCCCTGCCGAACGGCGTGCACCCCACCGTGCGCGTCTTCCTGGCCGGCGGCGTCCCCGAGGTGATGCTGCACCTGCGCGCGCTGGGATTGCTGGACCTCACCGCCCTCACCGCGCTGGGCACGCCTCTGGGTGACATGCTGGACGCCTGGGAAAGATCCGACCGGCGCCGGCTTCTTCGCGCGCGCTTGCAGTCAGAGGACGGCGTCGATCCCGACCGCGTGATCATGAGCCCGGAAGGCGCCCGTCGCGCCGGCATGACCAGCACCATCACCTTCGTGCGCGGCAACCTGGCGCCCGACGGCGCGGTCATCAAGAGCACCGCCATCGCTCGCACCGCGCTGGACAGCGAAGGCGTCTTCCGTCTGGTGGGCCGAGCCCGCGTCTTCCTCACCGAACAGGCGGCCATCGCCGCCATCAAGAGCACCGGCGCCGACGCCATCCAGTCGGGCGACGTCGTGGTGCTGTGCTGCCGCGGACCGCTGGGCGCCGGCATGGAAGAGTCCTATCAGGTGACGGCGGCGCTGAAATATCTGCCCCACGCCAACCGCGTCGCCCTCATCACCGACGCCCGTTTCTCCGGCGTGTCGACGGGACCCTGCATCGGCCACGTCAGCCCCGAAGCCCTGGCCGGCGGCCCCCTGGGCAAGCTGCGCGACGGCGATCGCATCCGCGTCGTGGTCGACACCCGCGGTTTACATGGCACCGTCGATCTGGTGCGCGCCGCCGGCGATGAAACGACGTTCATCCCCGACGACGAAGAGCTGCGCCGGCGCGCCCCGCGCGAGGATCTTGCGCCCGATCAGCACCTGCCGGCCGACACACGCCTGTGGGCGGCCTTGCAGGCTGCCAGTGGCGGCGTCTGGCGCGGCGCCGTCTACGACGTCGATCGGATCGTCACGCTGCTCGAGGCCGGGCAACGCGCGCTTGATTCGTAGGACGACCTGAATCAAGCGCGGAGCGCGTGCCGCTGGTTCCTTACTGCAGGGTGTGGCAGGCGGTGCAGCCGAACATGCCGGTCTTGGTCTTCGGGTCGAACGGCTTCTTGCCCAGCAGGTCGGCCATGTGCGGCTTGACCATGTCGGACATGAACATCGCCACGGCCGGTTTCTCGGCGGCCAGCTTCTTCATGGCCTCCGGATCCTTGGGCAGCTTGGGCAGCTCCGCGTTGGGCATCTTGAAATTGCCCTTCTTGGCGCTCGAGCCGTGACAGGTGACGCAGGTGAACTCAGCGTACTTGGCGTCGAAGCCGGCGAACTCGTCGGACATGCGCGGCATGACCCGCGTCTTCATGTATTCCTTGCGCTCGCCCGCATCCAGATCATTCCAGGTCTTGGTCATGCCGGGCAGGTTCGCCAGCTTCGGCGGAGCGGCAGGCGCGGCCGGGGCGGCTCCTGTGGCCGGCGCGGCACCAGCGCCTGCGGACGCGGTCGTCGCGGCGCCGCCCGACTCGGGGGCGGGGGCAGGCGCGCTGGCGCAGGACAGGCCAAGCAGGGCCGAGGCAACGAACATGCAAAGTAATGTGGGCTGTCTGTTCATTTTTGTCGTCCTCGTCATCATCATGGGGCGGCATTGTGCCCGGTTTGTCGACGATTGACCATATCATCCAGGGGGCCACGCCAGTTCACGCCCGGCCAGCACATGGAGGTGCGCGTGGAAGACACTTTGACCGGCGTCCGGGCCGGCATTCATCACCACGCGAAAGCCGCGCTCGGCGTAGCCGGCCTCCTTGCCGATCTGAGCGGCCACCAGCATCAGGCGCCCGAAAAGCTCGGCGTCGGCCGGCGTGGCGTCGACCAGGCTGGCGATGTGGCGCAGCGGAATCACCAGCTGGTGCAGCGGCGCCTTGGGCCCGATGTCCTTGAACGCAAGCACGTGCTCGTCGCGATAGGTGATCTGAGCCGGGATCTTCTCGTCGCGGATCTTGCAAAAGAGACAGTCCGTTTTCGACATGGCGTCACTCCTTTTCCGTTGCTCACGTCGCCAGTGACAGCAGGCGGCGCCTGGTCTCTTCAAAGGGGGCCGACTCCTGTATCTCCTGGCGCAAAAATGCGGCGATCCCGTCGATGCGGGCGATGGCCTCGTCGGTGCGCGGGTCGGAGCCGCGCTGGTAGGCGCCCAGCATGATCAGATCCCGCTGTCGCTCGTAGGCGGCCATGATGGCGCGCAGGCGGGCGGCCGCGGCCTGGTGGGGGCGATCGGCGACCGCGGTCATCAGGCGCGACAATGACGGCAGCACATCGATGGCCGGCCACTGGTTGCGATCGGCGATGGCGCGGGACAGGACGATGTGGCCGTCCAGGATGCCGCGCACCTCGTCGGCGATCGGCTCTTCCATATCGCCGCCCGCCACCAGCACGGTGTAAAGCGCGGTGATCGATCCGGCTGCGCTGTTGCCGGTGCGCTCCAGCAGGCGCGGCAGCAGCGCGAACACGCTGGGCGGATAGCCTTGCCGCGCCGGAGGCTCTCCGGCCGCCAGCCCCACCTCGCGCTGGGCGCGCGCAAAACGCGTCAGCGAATCCATCATGAACAGCACGCGCCGGCCCTGCTCGCGAAACCACTCCGCGATGGCGGTGGCCACGAACGTCGATTTCAGGCGCACCAGGCTGGGCGCGTCGCTCGTCGCGCAGACCACCACCGAACGGGCGCGTCCCGTCGCGCCCAGCGACTGATCCAGAAAATCCAGGACCTCGCGCCCCCGCTCACCGCACAGACAGATCACGTTCACGTCGGCGTCCGTGTTGCGGGCGATCTGGCCCAGCAGCGTCGACTTTCCGACGCCGGCGCCGGCGAAGAGGCCCACGCGCTGGCCCTCGCCCACGGTCATCAGCGCGTCGATGGCTCGCACGCCCAGCGCCAGCGGCCGCTGGATCCGCCGCCGGGTCAACGGATCGGGAGACGGCCGATCGACGTTCCACTCCGTCCAGCCAGCGCCTTCGCCGATGGGAGCACCGCCGTCCATGGCCCGGCCCAGACCGTCCAGCACCCGACCCAGCAAACCGTCACCCACCTTGATGGTCAGGGGCCGCCCCGTGGGCGTCACCATCGAATCGGGGCCGATGCCCACCGCTTCGCCCAGGGGCATCAGCACCACGTCGTCGCCGCGAAAACCGACCACCTCCGCCTGCACCCGGCCGGCGCCTCCGGACGATGCGCCCGGCAATGTCGGCGGCGGGGCGCCGGGAGGCGTGCTGTCGATCCAGACCAGCTCGCCAACGCGGATGCCGGGGACATTGGCCCGGATCAGAAGTCCCGTCACCTCGCTGACCCGCCCCGCCAGGCGCAGCGGGTTGACCTGGTCCAGTGCGGCCAGCGCCTCGCCCAGATCCACCAGCGTGGGGTTGTCAGACATGCCGGTCAGCTTCGTCCCTGGTCGTCGCCTGGGCCCTTGGGTTCGCCCAGTAGAGCTTTTTCCAGCACCGCCACCTGCGTCTCCAGACGAGCGTCCAGTCGTCCCGCGCCGGTTTCCACGATGCAACCGTAACGTCCCACCGCCGGATCGTCGACGATTTCCAGCGCCGCGCCCGCCCCCAGCTGTGCCGCCAGCTGCGGTCTGGCCGTCATCAACGCCTGCCGGTCCGTCGGGTGGACGCGCAGCTTGACCCGTCCGGCGCCAACTCGGCTGGCGCGCAGCGCTTCGGTGGCGATGTCGGCGATCAGCGACGGCGACGCCTCGACAGCCCGGCCCACGATCTTGGCCGCCATGCGCGCCGCCAGGGAGACCGCCGCCGGTCTGGCTGCGACCAGCGCCGCCGCCGCCTCGGCGCGCGCCGCCAGCAACG
>DATLVT010000480.1:0-11703 GCA_035577105.1 Polyangia bacterium | reverse complement strand
CACTTTCGGAAGATCAACGAAAACTGCGGGCACGCGGCCGGCGACTTCGTGCTCAGCGAGCTGTCGGTCATGCTGGCCTCGCTGGTGCGCACGGAGGACATCCTGGCCCGCTTTGGCGGCGAGGAGTTCACCGTGCTTTGTCGGGGAACCGACCTGCCCGGGGCCCTGGTTGTCGCCGAACGGCTGCGCACCACCATCGCGGCCCGCACCTTCACCTTCAACGGGCGCAACATTCCGGTGACCGTCAGCCTGGGCGTGTCGGCCATCCCCGACCCGGGCATTCGCGATGACGCCGCTTTCCTGGCGGCGGCGGACAAGGCGATGTACGAGGCCAAACGTTCCGGCCGGAACCGGGTCTCCGTGCGCCGCGACGAGAACACCCCGGGTCCCGTTACCAAGTAATCAGCGGCGCCTGCGCCGGTAGCGCCCTCTCTTCTACGCGGTGGTGGTGATGGCGGTGTGGCCGTGCACGGCCTTCAGGCGCAGCGCCAGCAGCGCGGCCACGATCATCCCGACGGAGCCGAGCAGATAGGGAGCGCTGGGATTGATCGCCGCGTAGAAGATGCCGCCACAGGCGGGCCCCAGCACGCGGGCCAGCGCCGACGCTGACTGCAGCGAACCCAGGGTAACGCCCTGAGCGTCGCGGGCCGTGCGCTGCGAGACGTACGCGGACAGGCTGGGCGTGACCAGGCCACTGCCGAGGGCGATCAGTCCCGACGCCGCGTAGATCCCGGCCAGCGCCAGCCCCCGGAGTTGCGGTGAGATGCCCAGCAAGGCGAACGCGAACGCCTGGCAGACGATCCCGCTTCGTACCAGGCGCACCTCGCCGTAGGCGCGGGTGAGCCGGGCGATCAAACCTCCCTGCACGATCGCCGCCACGACCCCGACCAGACCGAACAGACGGCCGGTGCCGACGTCGGACATTCCGAACTTGTCTTCGGTGAAGAGGCGAAAGGTCTGCTCCATGCCGGCAAACCAGAAGACCACGAGAAAGTTGATGGCCATGGCCGCGCCCACGTCGGGCAGGGCCCAGGCGGCCCGCAGCTGGGCAAAGTCGAGGGGCGTGGCCCGGCGCAGCTTCTGTCCGCGCAGCTCCGGGGGCAGAGATTCGGGCAGCGTGGCCATGGCCAAGAACAGGTTGATCAACGACAGGCCGCCGGCCACGAAGGCGGCCAGCGCGCCGGGCCGACCCATCACCACGAAGTGTCCCAGCTCGCCGCCGACGAAGGGACCGATGATGAATCCCAGTCCGAAGGCCATCCCGATGATGCCCATGCCGCGGGCGCGCCGCTCGGGCGGGGTGACGTCGGCGATATAGGCCTGAGCCACGGCGATGTTGGCGGTGGCGATGCCGCTGAAGATGCGCGCCGCAAAGATGAAGAAGAGGCTGTTCGACAGCCCCAGCGCCGTCATTCCCAGCGCCGACCCGGCGATGCTGACCAGCAGCACCGGGCGCCGCCCGATGCGATCGGACAGCCGACCCCAGATGGGGACGAACAGGAACTGCATCAGCGAATAGACCGCGCCGGGCAGCGTGGCGACGAAATCGCTGGCCCCCAGGTTGCGCGCGACGCCGGGCAGAAACGGGATGACCAGCCCGAAACCCAGCAGATCCAGAAAGACGGTCAGAAACAGCGTTCCAAGCGAGGCTTTTCTCATGGTGTTGCGTGCGGACAGGTCACGGGCGCTGCGGCGGCCACGCGTTCGCGGCGCCACCAGGTCTTGGTTGTGGGTTGAGTTTGGGCCTGGTCGGGGGTGGTGAAATGGTAGCGCCAGTAAACCACCCGCACGGCGGCCGGATGCGGCGGCAGCGGGAACCGAAACAGCGACTGCACAGCGGGGCCATCCTCGCACATCCGCTCTTGCAACACCGCCACGTAAGATGGCGGGCGGTGCTGAAAAGACAGCCCGTGGAACCACAGCTGGAAATCGACGCGCGGCTGATGCGGGGCGACGATGGGAGGCTGGCGGTTCGGATCGCCGGGCTTGAAGCGCAGGTCCTGGGCCCGCCAGGCATTTTCGTCGCCAGCGTCGTGGCCGGCTTCCAGCGTCTGGAACTCTGGTTCGATGCGCTCGCGGGTGATGGCGCCGAACAGATGATAGGTGTTCACGATGCGGACCCGCTGGGCTACGTCAATCAGCCGCGAAAAGGGGGCCAGGACCGGGCCCGGGTCGGTGAAATGAAAGAGCGCTTCGATCAGTGAGACGAAGACGACCGCAGCGGCGAAAGCGCCGCCCAGCAGGCCACGCCACTGAGCCGGTGCCGGTATCAGCGCCTGCTGCTCGCGTTCGCGGGCTGGATCGTCGAGCAGGAAGACGTTCAGGGCCAGGGCCAGGTAGCAGAAGAACCCGTAGTTGGCGGTGGCGGCGTTGACGATTTGAAAGATGGTCAGCGCAATCGCCGTGGCCCAGCGGATGCGCCGCGGGCCAAAGATCCCCAGCGGAACCACCAGTTCCAGCGCCAGCGTGGCGCGGCTCTCCAGGTGGTGCCACCACAGGGGCAGGTAATGCGCCGTCCAGGCCAGCGGCGTGGGCAGCGGCGCGGTCTCGTAATAGTAGGTCATGGCGCTGCCGTCCCACCAGTCGTGCAGCGGTGATTGTCCCTTGGCGATGCCGGATTCGAAGTACAGCTTGAAGAGCAGCGCGCGAAACAGAAAATGAATGGCGGGCTTCGGTTGATCAGCGGGCAGGAACACCGCCAGGAAGCCGCACTCGAGCAAGAGGTTGTCCCACTGGAACGAGAGGAACAGGCGGCAGGCCGTGGCGTAGCTGAGATAGAGGATGGTCGACAGCGCGAAGCACAGCCGGGTCCGGATGCCGGCCGCCGCCAGCACCGCCAGCGCGGCGCCGATGAAGGTGCCCATCACCAGCGCGGCGTCGTTGTGGGTCAACCACAGCAGCGTCGGAAAATCAGCGAAGGTCAGCGATGCCGGATCGGCGCGGGCCGCCGCGAAGACGTCCTCGACCGGCAAGAGCCCGCGCGCGCCGATCAGCACGCGCACCTGGACACCCAGCGAGACCCAGGCGCAGAGGAAGATCAGCGCCAGCAGCCGGTGAAACAGCCGCGCCACCCACGGGCCAGAGTCCGAACGCAACGGATGCCACCACGGTGGCTCGACGGCCGCGGGTTCCCGTTCCCGGTCCGGGTTGTCGAAGAAGTCCGTGCTGATGGATCGCCGCACGTCAGGTATGGGGCAAGGGGTGGCCGGTGCGCGCCAGGGCGGCGCGCGTGGCGCCCACGGCATGAGAGGCGGCAGCGCCCGCGCCCGCCGGGAAATCGTCGTGGGCGCCGGTCAACACCTCCAGGCAGGCGCGCACGGAGTCGCGCAGCGCCGGCAGGTTGTATCCGCCCTCCAGAAGCAGGACCAGCTTTCCGCCACAGCACGCGCGGGCCAGCGCGTTCATCGCCGTGCACATGGCCGAGAACCCATGTTCGGTCACGCGCATCTGGGCCAGCGAATCGGCGGCGTGCGGGTCAAAACCGGCCGACACGATGATGAGGTCGGGTCGAAAGGCGCGCCCGGCCGGAAAAAAGACGTCGTGGAAGACGGCGCCGTAATCTGCGTCGCCCAGGCCGGCTGGCAGCGCGCAGTTCACGGTGAACCCGGCGCCTTCACCGTCGCCCACCTCGTCGGGCGCGCCGGTGCCGGGATAAAACGGGTACTGGTGCGACGAGGCGTAAAGGACGTCGCGACGTTTTTCGAAGATGTGCTGGGTGCCGTTTCCATGGTGCACGTCCCAGTCCATGATCATCACGCGCTCGGCGCCCAGGCGGCGCGCCGCTTCGGCGGCGATGGCGGCGTTGTTGAAGAGGCAAAAGCCCATCGCCTGGGTGCGCTCGGCGTGGTGGCCGGGCGGCCGCACCAGGGCGAAGGCATTCTCGGCGCGCCCGTGCCAGACGTCGTCGACGGCTTCGACGGCGGCGCCGGCCGCCAGGCGGGCGGCGGTGTAGCTGCCCGGCGACAAGGCGGTGTCCGCATCAAGCTGCACGGCGCGTCCTGCCAGGGCGCGCAAGGCGGCGCAGTAGGGGGCGCTGTGCACGGCCTCGAGCTCGGCGTCGGTGGCCTGCCGAGGCGCGCGGACGGTTGTTCCGATGACGGGATGGCTTTCCAGCTCGCGCAGCAGGCCGGCCAGGCGAGCCGGCGATTCTGGATGCCCCGGTCCGGGGTCGTGGTCCAGCATGCGCGCGTCGGTGGTGATAAGCGTCGACATCGAGCCTCAGGATCCTGCCGGCAGTTCCAGCCGAAAGCGAGCCCCTCCGCCCGGCGCGCCGTCGACCATCACCTCGCCGCCGTGGTCGCGCATGGTCTCACGCACGAAGGCCAGGCCCAGGCCCGTCCCTTTCTCGCGCGTGGTGAAGAAGGGCGTGAAGATCTTGTCGCGAAGCTCCGGCGCCACGCCCGGTCCATTGTCGCTGACCTCGATGAAGACGCGATCCCCGGTGCGGCCGGCGGTCAGGGCGACGCGGCCGCGGCTGTCTTCGCGGCCGCTGGCGGCGGTGACGGCGTTGCGCGCCAGGTTCAACAGGGCGCGGCGCAGCTGGCCGGCGTCGGCGCGGACCGCGATTCCGTCGACGTCGGCCACGTCGACGGTGGCGGCGCCGGCCGTTGCTGCCAGCTCGCGCACCTCGGCCAGCAGCGGCGCCAGCGGCACGGACGTCAGCTCCAGCGGCGGGCGGCGCGCGTAATCCAGAAACTCCGTCACCACGGTCTTCAGGTACGCCAGCTCGCGTTCGATGCGCGCCACCTCCTGCAGCCGCTCCGGCTGTCCGCCCAGCGCATCGCGCAGCAATCCGGCATAGAGCTCCAGACCGCCGAGAGGATTGCGGACCTCGTGGGCGATCCCGGCCAGCATCATCTGCAGCCGTTCATCACGGGCCTGCAACGACGCCCGCATGTCATCCAGCGTCGCGGCGAGCAGACCGATCTCATCGCGGCGTTCGACCGGCACACGCGTCCCCAGCTCGCCGCGGCCGATCAGCGACGCCGCGCCCGCCAGGCGCGCGATCGGTCCGGTGATCCGACGGGCCAGCACCACGGTGATGGCCATGACCACCAGCAACGCCACCGCGCCGCCGCTGATCAGCCAGCGCCGAAACGCGGCCAGCGCCTGAAAATAGTCGGCGCTTCCCTCCACCACCGCGAAGCCGGCGGCGCCCTCACCTGGCCCGCCAATCACCGCATAGGCCCGCTTGTAAGGCCGCTGGTCATGCCCCACGAACAGCAGCGACGCACTGGGCGTCCCTCCGCGTGCCCGGTCGATCTCCAGGCGGTCAGCACTGATCTCATGCGCCGGCGCCCCCAGCGCCACCCGTTCGTCTGTGTCCCCCCGTCCCGTCAGATCATCCGCCACCAGCAATACCCGCCGCACCCCGAACCGCTGGCGCCCCACCTGCAGCTTGCGCCAGACGTTGGCGTACGTCAGCGAGCCCTCGTCCCCGGCCGTCAATTCCCGGATTTGCTCCGGCAACACTGTCAGCGCGACCCCAGCCGCCGCCGTTCCCAGCCGCCGCCCCAGCTCGTCCTCCAACGTCCGCCGCGCCACCTCGTGCGCCAAGACCCCAAACACCCCCAACGCCGCCACCGTCGGCACCAAAGTCCCCAACAAAAGCCGACTGAGCAGCCGCTGCCCCACAAACCCAGTCTAACCCGCCCCTAGCCTCATCAAGCAAACGTGCCCGGCCCAAATAATTTCCGGTCCGGCTTCTGACGCACCTTCCAGCCCGGCCGACAAGCGTGGCCGCTGGCGAAGCCGGGCCGAGAACCGGCCCGGAGCGTACTCGCGTACGTGAGGACCGGAAGCGCAGGCCCGGCGCAGCCAGCGACCACGATCGTCGGCCGTACCTCCAACCCGAAGGTGATCCCCCCGGACTATCGCTTCGAGAACTGGAAGCGGGCTCGGGCGCCGCGCTGGCCGTACTTCTTACGCTCTTTCTGACGAGCGTCGCGGGTCAAGTACCCCGCCTTCTTCAGCGACGGCCGGTAGGTCGGATCGACCTTGAGCAGCGCGCGCGACAGGCCGTGGCGAATGGCGTCCGCCTGACCCGACAGACCGCCGCCCGACACGTTGACGAAGATATCGAAGCGCCCCGAGGTCTCGGTCAGCTCCAGCGGCTGCCGGAACACCATGCGCGACGTCTCGCGGCCAAAGTAATCCTCCAGCGTGCGGCGGTTGATCTCGATCTTGCCGGTGCCCGGCTGCATCCAGACGCGCGCCACCGCGTGCTTGCGGCGGCCGGTGGCGTAGAGGCTCTTCTGTGGATCAGGCATGGCGGATGCTCCGGCTTTGAACGTTAAGACAGGGCGAGGGGTTTGGGCTGCTGTGCCTCGTGCGGATGCGCCGACCCGACGTAGACCTTCAGCTTCTTGTAGATGCGACGGCCGAGCGGGCCCTTGGGCAACATGCCCCACACGGCGCGCTTGACCAGGTCCTCCGGGTGACGCGCCAGCAGCTGCGCGGCGGTCTGCGTCCGCAACCCGCCGGGAAACAGCGAGTGGTCGCGGTACAGCTTGATCGTCATCTTCTTGCCCGTCAGCTTGATCTTCTCCGCGTTCACCACCACGACGAAGTCGCCGGCGTCAACGTGCGGGGTGAACGAGGCGCGGTGTTTTCCGCGCAGCACGTCCGCGATCTTGGTGGCCGCCCGTCCCAGGGTTTTTCCCTCGACGTCGGCGATGAACCACGAGCGGGCGAAGGGCTCTTTGGCCTGAAAGGTCGAACGGGTGCGCGTAGGTGACGCAGGCATGGAGCGGGGTTTCTACTGGAAGGGGGGGGCGATGTCAAAGGTTTTCAGAGTCTGTCGGCAACGGTTCGCGCAGGAATTTCCCAATTGCCGCACAGGCTTTCGCTACCCGGTCGTCGGGCTCGATCAGGGCAAAGCGGACGTAGCCTTCGCCCCCGGGGCCAAACCCCAACCCAGGCGACACCGCCACCTTGGTTTTCGCCAGCAGCGCCGACGCGAAAGCCACCGCCCCCAGCTGCCGGTGCGAGGCCGGCAGCGGCGCCCACACGAACATCGATGCGGTCGGTTTTTCCACGCGCCACCCGGCATCGGCCAGCCCCTTGACCAGCACGTCCGCCCGGTGGCGATAGCGCTGGCGGTTCTGGGCCACGTCGGCGTCGCACGAGGTGAGCGCCGTCGCCGCCGCCAGCTGGGCCGGCGCGAAGATGCCGTAGTCGAGATAGCCCTTGATGGTGGACAGCGCGCGCACCAGCGTCTCGCCGCCCACACAGAAGCCCACGCGCCAGCCAGGCATCGAATAGCTCTTCGAGACGGTGAAGAACTCCACCGCCAGCTCGCGCGCCCCCGGCACCTGAAAGATGCTGGGCGCCGGCTGGTCGTCATAGGCCAGGTCGGCGTACGCCAGATCGGAGATCACCCACAGCTTCTCCCGTCGCGCCAGCTCGACGACGCGCGTGAAGAAGCCGAGATCGGCGGTGGCCGACGTCGGGTTGTGCGGAAAATTGACGATGAGGCCTTTCGGTTTGCGCGGCGACCGCGCCAGCGCCGTCTCGATGGCGGCGAAGTGATCACCACCGGGCCGCACCGCCACCGGTACCGGCTCGCCGCCGGCGATGATCACGCCGTAGCGGTGGATCGGATAGCAGGGATCAGGTGACAGCACGCAGTCGCCGGGCCCGACCAGGGCCAGCAGCAGGTGGGCGATGCCTTCCTTGGCGCCGATGGTGATGACGGCTTCCTTGTCAGGATCGAACGTCTGACCGTATCGACGCTGGTACCAGTCGCAGATGGCGCGCCTTACTTCCGGCAGGCCCTTGGATGGCATGTACCGTTGATTGCCGGCGCGGCGCGCTTCGGTGGTCAGACGGTCGATGGCGGCGGCGGGGCTGGGCCCGTCGGGGTTGCCCAGCCCGAAATCAAAAACGTCGTGTCCTTCGGCGCGCAGCCTCGATTTCAGCTCGTCGACTGTTGCCAGGACGTACGGCGGAAGCGAGGCCAGGCGAGGGAATGCATCGAATTGGCCGGCCATGAGGGGCGACACACTACGATTGCGGTGCGGTGGCAGCAAGGAACGGTTGACTGAACAAAGGTTCAGCCATAGGCTTTTTCTGCTTTGAAGCCGGTCGCGCTGTCGAATCCGCCGAATCCCTGGGCAAGCACTGACGTGGTGTATCTGGAAGGCGCCCCCGAAGTGCGCCTCACCGTCTACGAGGATCACACCCGCACCATCCTCGCCAAGAACGACAGCCCCGACGTCGGCTTCACCTGGAGCGTGAACCCCTACCGCGGTTGCTTTCACGGCTGCGCCTACTGTTATGCGCGACCGTCGCACGAATACCTGGGCATGGGCGCGGGGACCGATTTCGATCGCAAGATCGTGGTCAAGCCGCAGGCGCCGGCGCTGCTGCGCAAGGCGTTCGCCAAGAAATCCTGGCGCAAGGAGACCGTGGTGTTCAGCGGGGTCACCGACTGCTACCAGCCGCTGGAGGCGTCATATCGGTTGACCCGCGGTTGCCTGGAGGTCTGCGTCGAGCAAGGCAACCCCGCCGCCATCATCACCAAGTCAGCGCTGGTCGAGCGCGACATCGACGTGCTGACGGCGCTGGCCCAGGTTGCGTCGGCGCATGTCACGGTCAGCATCCCGTTCTGGGACGTGGACAAGGCGCGCGCCATCGAGCCCTACGTGGCCACGCCGCAGCGACGGATGCACATCATCGAGAAGCTGGCGCGGGCCGGGCTGTCGGTCGGCGTGAACGTCGCGCCGATCATCCCGGGGTTGAACGATCAAGACATCCCCAAGGTTCTGACCGCGGCGCGCGACGCCGGCGCGCAGTCCGCCGGGTTCGTGCTGTTGCGTCTGCCGGGTTCGGTGAAAGACGTCTTCGTGGAGCGCCTGCGCACCAACCTGCCGCTGCAGGCCGACCGGGTCTTGCATCGCATCCGCGAGACCCGGGGCGGCGAGCTCTACGATCCCCGCTTTGGCGTGCGGGGCCGCGGCGAAGGGATGTATGCGCTGACCATCAAGACGCTGTTTCACACCACGGCGGCGCGGCTGGGCCTGCACACCCACGAATAGTCGCAAAAACCGCGGGCGTTTCAGGTGGCGACGGGCGGCACGCGGCGGCGGATCAATTTCGTTCGCAACAGGCGGAACAAGATCTTCGAGACGTCGAACGAACCCATGCGCAGCTCGCGGATGATGTCGCGGACGCTGCTGCGGCTGTTCACCGCCTCCAGCACGGCGATCTCTTCCCGGGTCAGCTTGCCGCGGGCCACGTCGGCCAGTTTTCCGTCGTTGCGGACGAACACCAGGTCAAAGCTGTCGATCTCGCGCTGGATGATCCGCCACTCGTCGACGCGGCGATATCCTTCCAGCAGCAAGGTGTCGACGGCGATCTCCAGGGCCGCGCTGCGAGCCAGCTCGGGCAAGGTCGTCGAGCGCAGGAAGGTGAAGCGCCCTTCGGTCCAGCGCAGGACTTCGTACACCAGCTCGGCGGTCTGCCTGGTCATGGCCTGGCGAAGCTGCGCCTCCGTCAGCACACCGCGCTGGACCAGATCAGCGCCGAACAGCTTTGCCTTCCCGGGGGTGCGGGCGCGCTCGTCCAGGATGGTCTTCAGGACCGCGGGGCTGATGTCCCCGGCGGCCAGGGCGAAACGTCCCAGCAGAAACTCCTCGGCCACGCCCACGGCGGCGGCAAAGTCGATGTGGCCTTCGCGGAAGAAGATCTCCACGCGCGCCCCGGCCCGCTGGGCGCGCAGACAGCCGGTCTGCCCTTGCTCCTGCAGCATCAGCAGGACCTCGCTGACGCCCAGCGCGCCCAGGTCGCCGGTCAGCGCGAATGATTCAGCGGTGGCTCCGGCCGGTTCGGCGGGGGCGCTTGGCCAGAGGCGCTCCCAGGTGTCGTCGTCCAGCGCCCCGCCGACCAGAGCCGCCAGGTCGGTCTGCCCGGATTCGCGCTGGAACGTCTGCAATCGCTCCAGCACCGCCTGGCGCAACGACGCCCACCGGGCGCTGCGCGTGGGGGCCGCCGGCGCCATCGACTGCGACAGCGCATCGCTGAGCGCGGCGCGCGCCAGCTGGCTGGGCGGTCCACCGTTCCTGACCGCCGGCGCGTCACCGGGGCCGGCGATCGCCTGCGTACGTCCACCAACGACATGTGAGACCACGGCCTGCAGAGCCTCGGGTGAAAACGGCTTGGTGATGTAGTCGACGACGTTGGTCGCCTTCGAGAATCTCTCTTCCAGGTCTTCGCCCTTGGGCGCCATCAGGACCACCGGTACCCGGGCGGTCAGGCGGTCCTCGGCCAGCTGCCTGCAGAAGGCGGCGCCGTCCAGGTGGGGGCTGCCACAATCCAGGAGGATGAGGGCGGGTGTCGCACCATCGCCCAGGCGGGCCAAGGCCAATCCCTCGGGACCAGCCCCGGCCGTCGCCACCAAATAGCCCGCTTTGGTCAGAGTCGCCTCGATGACCTTTAGAACCGTCGGACTATCGTCGATGACCAGCAGGTGCTCTCCCGGCATCCCCAAGTACCTCCGGCCTGATGCGCAGCCCGGCAGAATCCGCAAACTTAGCACCCGCGGGACGTGGTCGTCCACGCAAAGGGGATGAACTATCTGAGCGCGGCCAACCTGATAAGATCGCCAGCCAGGTTCGGGGCATGACCGGATTTCCCCGCAGGTTCGGGTCCTACGTCCTGCTGCGGCCTTTGGCCCGCGGCGGTATGGGCGCGCTTTACTTGGCCTTGTCGGGCGTGCCGGACACCCCGAAGCTGTGTGTCATCAAGACGGTGCTGCCGCATCTGGCCGACAAGGAGTACCTGCAGCGGTTCCGCGACGAGGCCAAGGTGGTGGTCCGTCTGTCGCACGGCAACCTGGTGCCGGTGTTCGATTCGGGACAGGTCGACGGCGAGATCTACCTGGCCATGGATTTTGTCGAGGGCAGGGACCTGCGCAACACGTGGAATCGCTGCGCCAAGAAAGGGATCGCCTTTCCCATCGACGTCGCGGCCCACATCGTCAAGGAGCTCGCGCGGGGGCTGCACTATGCGCACAGCTTTGGCGACATCAAGCTGGTGCATCGTGACGTCTCGCCGCCCAACGTGCTGCTGTCGTACAGCGGCGAGGTGCGTCTGACCGACTTCGGTCTGGCGTCGTCGACGCTGAAGCTGGAAAAGACCGCGCCCGGGATCATCTACGGCAAGGTCAGTTACATGTCGCCCGAGCAGGCGCGCGGCGAGGTCCTGGACGGCCGCACCGATCTTTACGCGGCCGGGATCATCCTGTGGGAGCTGTTGACCGGACGGCAGGTCTTTCCGTCCAGCAAACCGGGCGGCCAGGAGGGGGCGGCCGACGAGGTGCTGAACCGCGTGCGCAACCCGGCGGTGCTGGAGCCGTCCAAGAAAGCGTCGCGTGTTCCGGCGGAGCTGGATCGCATCGCGATGAAGGCGCTGGCCCCCGATCTGGCCAACCGCTACAAGAGCTGCGAGGAGCTGCGCCAGGATCTGGCGGCGTACCTGGCGCAGACTGCGCCGGGCACCGACGCCGTGCGCGTGTCCACGTTCCTGCGCGATCTCTACGGCGAGGACATCGAGAGCGAGCGCGTCGAGCGCGAGGGGCTGATGAAGGAGGCCCTGGAATATTTTGCCGAGGCGCCGTCGAAGCCCGCGCCCGCGCCCGCGGCCAAGGGGGCGCCAGCGCGGCCACCGGGCGGCCCGCCGCCGATGCCGCCGCCGATGGCGTCC
>DATLVT010000479.1:0-2891 GCA_035577105.1 Polyangia bacterium | reverse complement strand
CTCTATGTCTCCTGGGCGGTGCAGTGGGAGCTGCGGCCGCGGGTGGTGCAGACCAGGCAACCCATCAACGCGACGCCGCCTTTGCAGACGCGCCTTTACTTTCTCGACACTCGGCTGGCCACCTCGGCCGAGCTGCGCGAGGCGGCCGCCAAGTACCACGTGCAGGCCATCGGCGAGCTGTGGCTGATTGATCGCAACCAGCCCCGCGCCGAGCTGGACGGCTTCCGATTCGCCGAGAAGGAGCCGAACCTGATTCAGTCGTTCTGGTACGGCTGCACGGAACCCCTGCGCAAGGTTGAAGCCGACCCGTGGACGACCTGGGAGTGGCGCACGCTGCTCGGTCAGCCCGTGGCGGCCCCCACGGCGGTGCCGGTCACGTTGAACGATCTGCGGGTGGCCCACAACGTCGCTGTCACCGCCGGCAACAAGGTCCAGGCGGCCACCCTGCGCCAGCGTCTGGCCAGCCGCCTCAACGTGAATGCCAGGGCCAGCTTTGAAAATGGGACCCAGTTGCTCGGCGCTTATCGGCATCGGGGCGCCCAGCGTTCGCTGACCTTGTTTTTCCTGGCCGGTACTTTCAAGACCGCGGCCAAGTTCTCGGTGACCGCCACGGTGGTCAAGGCGCCACGCCTGTCGATGCTGCCGCTGGATCCCGCGATCGTCGACATCGCCAGCAACCCGCCTGTTCCCACCGACCTGTGGAAAGCGGGGCACATTTATCAGGTCAAAGTCGTCTACCGAAAACGCCCCGGCACCGAGCGATTGACCGGCACCTTCAACGGCACCAGCCGCACCGACGGCGCCGGGCCGATCGAGCTCCTGCTTCTTTAGACTTTTCATGTTCGCCAAACTCAAGGCCCGCGTGGCCCAGGTCTCCTGGCGACAGCAGGCGCCCGAGCTGATCGTCGTCGTCCTGGCGTTGCTGCTGCGCCTGTCGATGGCGTTCACCTACGACATTCGAGATGGTTTCGACTGGAAGTACCACAGCGAATATCTGCGCTGGATCGCGGACCATGGCGACCTGCCTCGATACGACATGAACGTGGCCGCCTATCACCCGCCGCTTTACTACACCATCGGCGCGATCATCTTGAAGCTGGGGCTGGGCAATCACGGCTTGCAGACCTTCTCTCTGCTGTGCGGGGCTGCCCGTTTCCTGATCATCTGGGCCGCGCTGAAGCGGTACCTGCCCGAGCGATTGCTGGGCCGCCTGGTCGCCCTGACGTTGCTGGCCGTGCTGCCGGCGGGGCTGGGACTGGAAGCCATGGGCAGCAATGAAAGCATTGGCTGTCTGCTGGCCACCCTGGCGATGGTGATGATCCCGACGACGGTGGGCCAGCAGCGCCCCGGCCTGCGGTCGTGCGCGCTGCTGGGCCTGGTGCTGGGCCTGGCGCTGCTCACCAAGTTCTCGGCGTTCGTCCTGTGTCTGTCCGTGGCGCTGGGCGTGGCGCTGGACCTGTACTGGCGGCGGCCGCATTCGTTGCGGGAGCTGGGACGGCGCGTGGGACCTCTCTTCGTCACCGCCGCGGTGGTGGCGCTGGTCGCCGGCTGGTTTTATGTGCGCAACCAGCGTCTTTACGGCAAGGCCGTCCTGACGGGCTATGACGGCGCCGCCAAGCTGGTGGTGGTCGATTTTCGGAAGGCGCCCTATCTGGATCGACGGCCCCTCGGCTACTTCGTCGGCTGGAGCAACGACGTCCTCGACGATCCTTACTTCCCCTCGGGCACCACGCCTCGCTCTCGCTTCTTTCCGGTGGTGGTCTCCTCGACCTTTGTGGACAGCTTCAACACGCAACTGGCGACGCCGCCGCGGGGCAAGGACTCCGTCGTTCAGAAGAATCAACGCGGTCTGCGCGCCAACATGCTGATGGTCTCTCGCCTGGCAGCCACCTGTGGGACGGTGATCGGCGCGGTGACCATGATCGCCTGGCTGGTGGTGTGGCGGCGCCGCCGCCGGGCCCATGACGCCGCCACCGTGACGCTGCTCCTGATTCCGCTGCTGGCCCTGGTCGGGCAGCTCCACTTTGCCATCGAGTACCCGAACGACGGCTTTGGCCCGGTCAAGGGGACCTATCTGCAGTTCGCCGCGCCGCCGCTGTTCGTCCTGCTGGGATTGGCGGTCTCCTGGCTGTGGACGCGGTGGCGAATCGCTCCGCGGGTGATGGCGCTGGTCTGCGTCCTGGCGGTCCTGGGCGTCGTCGATTACACGCTGGCGTGCCGGATGCCGGCCCTGACGCACGCGAAGGCGCGCGCCAGCTTCGGAAGCGCCAGAGGCTGGGCGGAGGAGAAGGAGGAGCGGATCGTCAAGGCGCACCCGGTGGCGGTGCCTGCGGAGGCGTCGGTTGGACGTCTGGCGCTTTCGGCGTCACCCGGAAGAGGTGAAACCTCTCCTCCGGATGAAGGGACGGTTTTGTCACCAGCAACGGTTCAATGAGCATGTCGGGCGGCGCTGCCGAGGCAGGAAAATCCCAGGTCAGGATGAGGACCACGGGGCGAGCGGGATTCTCCGTCAAGAACTGTCGCGTCAGGCGGAGCGTCTCGGGGACGTTGCCGCCATGCCGGCGCTTGTGAAAGACGACCGTGTACCCGGTCTCCCCGTTGTTGCCCGAGGCGAAGGGCCGGTCCAGGATGCCGGTCACCGCCGAGGCGAGGTGATCGAACTCGCCCACGAAGGCCGCGTCCCGCAAGCCAGCGCGACGAATGAAGCGGGCCGCCTCGACCGAACCGGAAAAGGGATGGGCAAAGTCATTGCGCAGAATGATGTACCCGGTGAAGTCGTGCAGCAAAAACAGCGCGCCCAGCGCCAGGTAGGTCGCCACGCGAATCCAGAGATTTATCCGACCGCGCGGCTTCACCTTGAAGGCCAGCCAGAGACAGGCCAGCAAGGCGAC
>DATLVT010000478.1:0-2340 GCA_035577105.1 Polyangia bacterium | reverse complement strand
TGATCACCGGGCAGGCCCCCAACAATTTTTCGGTGCCGCGCGGCCGCTACCGCATCACGGTGTCAAAGGCGAACTTCCTGCAGCAGTCGCGGGTGGTGGAGATCGATCTGGCCGACACGCGGCCGCTGTTCTTCAAGCTGGACCCCATCCCGGCACGCCTGGAGATCGAAACCCTGCCGCCCGGCGCCACGCTGTACGTCAACGGCAACCGCGCCCGCAATCCGTACCGCCAGGACGTCGTGCCCGGCCACTACGAGCTGTTCGCCGAGGCGCAGGATCGGGAGAGCCGCAGCGTCGAGTTCACGTTGAACCCCGGCGAGCGGCTGCTGCTGACCGACGGCAAGCGCCTGCAGCTTCAATACGTGCAGCGGTCCGGGCGCCCCGAGCTGATCGCCGCGTCGTCGGTGCTGATGGGTTTCGTGGGCGCCGCCGGCGTGGCCGCGGCCATCGGCCGATCACTGGAGGACCAGGGAGTGTCGGGCGTGTTGCTCACCGGCGGCGGAGCGCTGACCGGGCTGGTGGCGGGCGCCCTGACCGCCAACGTCCTGGTGCCGCCGTACATCCCCGACAATCGTGCGCTGTTCGTCATCGGCGCGATGTGGATCGGCGCCGCCGAAGGGGCGGGCGTGGGCATCTCCATCGAGCAGTCGGATGAAGCCAGCAGCACGTCGAATCCGACGTGCCCGGGCTGCCGGGCCTCCCTGGGCGAGCGCCTGCGGGCCGCGTTCTTCGGCAGCCTGCCCGGCCTGGCGCTGGGAATCACCTCGGGTGCCTTGCTGTCGGCGCGGGCCCCCACCTACGGCCGGGTGTCGCTGATCCAGAGCGCGGCCCTGGGCGGGATCCTGGCCGGGGGACTGGTGGCGGTGGCGGCCAAGTGGAAGCCGTACGGCGCCAACTGGGAGCGACACGAGACCATCCTGACCACCGACAAGATGCCGCCCAACAACCCCAACCCGCCTTGCACGCAGGTTGGCACCAATCCCACGAAATGGGATTGCATCATGTCCGAGCGCAGCCTGCTGGACATGACCTTGCCGGCGCTGATCGGACTCAACGTCGGCCTGGGCGCCGGACTCCTCGGCGCCTACCTTCCCGACCAAAAACGCTATGGTCCCAGCTGGACGCGCGTGCTGCTCATCGACCTCGCCACCGTGGCGGGAACCGTGGGCGGCGGCATCGCCGGCTGCATCGCCGTCGCCAACTGTCTGCTCGACTATCCGACGGACGACGCCCGCGCCAAATCAGCGATGGCCGCGCTGGCCGGAGGCGCCCTGGGGTTGCTGACCGGCGTCCTGGTGACCCGCAACGTGGATCAGAACAACGACCCCACCCCGCGCACCCCGACCAGCGCCAGCAGCACGGTGACCATCATCCCCGCCACCCGCCCGCAAGGCGGCGTGGTGCCGCTGCTGTCGGCGATCGGCGCGTTCTAGAGCGCGTAGAGCGGAGGCCGGCTTTGCCGGCAGGAGCTCATCGCGGGAGGTTCGGAACCCGTCTGAGGGTTCCGAGCTAGCTAGATCTCGAAGCCCAGCGCCTTCAGCTCTGCTTCCAGGCGATCGAGCTCGCGACGGACGGCCACCGGCGCTGGACCCCCGGTGACAGTGCGGGCAGCGACGGCGCGGGCCGGATCCAGCGCCTCCAGCACCGACGGGGTCAGGCTGGGATCGGCGGCGCGCAGCTCGTCGACGGACAGCGCGCGCAGCGACACGCCGCGGGCCTCGGCGGCCTTGACCAGGCGACCCACGACTTCGTGCGCGCTGCGAAACGGCATTCCGCGGCGGACCATCTCCTCGGCCAGGTCGGTGGCGCCCAGCGCCGGATCTTCGGCGGCGGCGCGCATGCGTTCGGTGTCGAACTCCAGCCCGGCCACCAGGCCCGGCATCACCGACAGTGACAGGCGCGCGGTCTCCACGGCGTCATAGAGTGGCTCTTGCGACTCTTGCAGGTCCTTGTTGTACGCCAGCGTCA
Source organism: Polyangia bacterium (assembly GCA_035577105.1). Lineage (GTDB taxonomy): Bacteria > Myxococcota_A > Polyangia > Fen-1088 > Fen-1088 > DATKEU01. The sequence continues at coordinate 372 of DATLVT010000478.1, read as the reverse complement.
GCCCCTTGCTGATCGTCAACAGGGCCACCAGATCGCCGATCACGCGCGCCGGCTTGGCCCGCAGCAGCTCGGCGATGTCCGGATTTCGTTTCTGCGGCATCAGCGAGCTGCCTGAACAATAGCCTTCGCCCAGGCGCACGAATCCGAACTCGGTCGTCGACCACAGCACCAGCTCCTCGCCGAACCGCGACAGGTGCACGCCGATCAGCGCGCAGGCAAAGGTCAGCTCGGCGGCGAAGTCGCGATCGGAGACGGCATCCAGGCTGTTGTGCGTCGGCTCGTCGAAGCCCAGCTCTTGCGACGTGCGCGCCCGATCAATGGGCAGACCGGTGGCGGCCAGCGCCCCCGATCCCAGCGGCGACTGTCCCGCCC
>DATLVT010000477.1:0-9943 GCA_035577105.1 Polyangia bacterium | reverse complement strand
CAGGAAATCGCGGGCGCCGGCGTGCATGGCCTTGACGGCGTCGGGAATCTCCGCGCTGCCGCTCATGGCGATGACGGGGGTTCCGGGCGTGTGGGTGCGAGCGGCGGCGAGGATCTCGAATCCGCTGAAACCGGGCATGCGGATGTCGGTCAGGATGAGATCAAAATGCTCCTGGCGCAGGCGACTGTGACCGCCCGGGCCGTCGGCCGTGATCACGTCATGCCCCGCCGCACGGAGGATGCGCCCAAGGCTGCGGCACAAGGACTCCTCGTCGTCGCATAACAGAATTCTCCCCATTCCTGCCTATCCTTTCGCGCAACCACCATCAGCGCAGTGGCGAACGCTAAAGTTTCGCTCGTGTTTGCCGATTTGCGGAACCTTTTTAGGATCACAGAATACATTATTCGAGAATCATTGTTGAATACGCTGTGCGGCGCAGCGTCGTAGAGGAGAGTAACTCCTACATTTTTCGACGAAACCGCCCTGCCCCCTCCAGGAAGGGCGGACCTGGCCGTGGGGCTTGATTGTCCGGCTGAGGCATTCTAAACCCTGCGCATGGTTGACCCCGCTCAGACTTTGCTCGGCGAGATCGAGCGGGCCATCGCCGGGCTGCCGGGGGCGACCCTGTATCCCCCGTCGGGCCGCAGCACTGCCCGCAGCCTGGAGACGGCCATGGGACGGCGGCCGCCGCCCGGTTACCTGGCGTTTCATGCCGCCCACGACGGCGGTCTGCTGGGCGCTGATATCAGCCTCTTGACCGTCGCCGAGGCCCAGGCCCGACGGCGAGAGCCCGACGGTGGTATCCCTCGACCCAACAGCTGGCCGGCGGGGCTGTGGCCGGTCCTGGAGCGCGGCGCGCACCGGTACGCGCTGGACATGGACGACGCCTCCACCGACGGAGAATGGCCGGTCGTCGAGGTCAGCGAACGCGGCGTCGATCGCGTGGGGACGTCATTTCTGCGGTTCCTGCACGTCCTGGTGGGCGAGCTGGGGGCGGGCGCGGCCGGGGAATCCGACCCGCTGGCCCTGGCGCGCGAGCGGTGCCGGCGCGATCCGGCCATGGCCGACCACTGGCTGGACGTGGCCGACCTGCAGGAACGGGCCGGACGCGAGGCTGATATCGACGAGACGCTGGCGGCGGCCTTGCGGGTGGCGGTTCCGCCGACGCCGGCGCTGCTGTTGACGGTGGGAATGCGGGCAGTGCGCACCGGCGACTGGACCACGGCCGAGCGGGCCTTCGAGGACGCCATGTCGCTGGAGCCGCTGGCCACGCGCGACGACGACGCGCGCCTGGACGCGGCGGCGCTGGTGTTCACGCTGGCCGCCGAGCGCGGCGATCCGGCCAGCATGGCGGGCGCGAGGCGCGTGCTGGGCGCGGCGGCCACGGCGACGGCGGCGTTCTGGCGGGCGGAGGCGGTGGCGGCGCTGGGTGGTGACAAGCCGTCGGTGACGGCCGAGGTGGGGCTGCGCATCGTGGGCGCGCTGGTGCCGGACGATCCCGACGTGAAACGGCTGATGAAGGTCGATCCGGCGCTGAGCGCCGCCCTGAAACGGTTGCAGCAGGCGCGCGAGTCGCTGGAGAGCGGGCACGCCGACCAGGCGGTGCGCGAGGCGCGGGCCGCGCTGGAAGAGCCGCAGGCCGCCAAGCTGGGCATCGCCCAGGCCATGCTGGCCGAAGCGATGAACGCCACGCGCGACAAGGGCGTGCTGGAGGTGGCGCGCAAGGCCACCGAGCTGAACCCGTTTCTCGTCGAGGGCTGGCGCGAGCTGGGCGACGCCTATCTGGAGTCGGGCGACCTGCGCGGGGCGGAGACGGCGTTTCGGCGCGTCGTCGACACCGACGCCACCTACGGATTGGGGTTCGCCAAGCTGGCGCAGGTGCTCCTCGAGCAGGGGCGGACCCTGGAGGCGCTGGAGGCGATCACCGCGGCCAGCGACCGGGGCGGCGATCCCTTTTTCCTGGCCGCCATTCGGGGCGACATCTATGCCGAGATGGAGCGTCACGGCGACGCCGCCGAGGCCTATGACCTGGCGCTGACCGTCGAGCCAGACGATCACTGGGCGTTGCACCAGGCCGCCGTCGAGCACGGCCACGCCGGCAACAGCACCCGCGCCACGGAGCTCTTCGAGGCGGCGCTGCGCCACGATCACGACGGCTGCCACCAGACGCTGGTCGATTATGGCGACCACCTGCGGCGGGTGGGGCGCATCGGTGACGCGGTCAAGCTGTACCGGCGCGCCGTGGCCGCCGTCCCCGCCGATCCCGAGTGGCGGCAGACGCTGCGCGACGCGGAACGCGAGCTGCTGGCTGCCCCCAATTAGCACAGCGCCAAGGCGCGCCGTAGAGTAAAGTCCCCCCGTTTCAATGGACCACCTCAGCGAACTAGAGCAGCAAAGCGTCTACATTTTCCGGGAGGCGTTTCGGCATTTCGAACGGCTGTGCATGCTGTGGTCGATCGGCAAGGATTCGACCGTGCTGCTGTGGCTGGCGCGCAAGGCGTTCTTCGGCCACATCCCGTTCCCGCTGGTGCACATCGACACCAGCTACAAGATTCCCGAGATGATCACCTACCGGGACAAGCTGGCCATGGAGTACCGCCTGACGATGATCGTCGGCCAGGACGCCGACGCCATCCGCGAGGGGCGCACCTTCCCGGCGACGCAGCACCTGCCCGACGGCCACCCCGACAAGCTGTCGCGCGTCGACTGCTGCGGGATCTTGAAGCGCGACACGTTGAAGGGGACGTTGCAGGGGACGATGCCGCGCAAGCGGCTGAACCTGACCACCGGGCAGTACGAACCGGATCCCGACCGCGAGCCGTTCACCGGCGTCATCGTGGGGGCTCGCGCCGACGAGGAGGGGAGTCGTTCCAAGGAGCGGTACTTCTCGCCGCGCGACAAGAACAACGACTGGGACGTCGGCGATCAGCCGCCGGAGTTCTGGAACCAGTTCAAGACCGACTTCGCGCCCGGGACGCACGTGCGCATCCACCCGCTGCTGGACTGGACCGAGCTGAACATCTGGGAGTACATCAAGCGCGAAGGCATCCCCACCGTGTCGCTGTATTACGACCAGGGGACCGGGACGCGTTACCGCAGCCTGGGCTGCGCGCCCTGCCAGGCGCCGATCCAGAGCACGGCCAAGAACGTCGACGAGATCATCGTCGAGCTGAAGAGCGGCAAGCTGAAGAACATCGCCGAGCGCTCCGGCCGCCTGCAGGACGGCAAGCACGGCCTGGAAGAGCTCCGTCGCGGCGGATACATGTGATGGAACGCGATCAGATGAACGTGGTGATCGTCGGGCACGTCGATCACGGGAAGAGCACTGTGGTCGGCCGGCTGCTGGCGGACACCGGGGCGCTGCCGCAGGGCAAGCTGGACGCGGTCAGGCGCGAGTGCGAGCGGACCGGGAAGCCGTTCGAGTACGCCTTTCTGCTGGATGCCCTGACCGACGAGCAGGACCAGGGGATCACCATCGATACGGCGCGCTGCTTCTTCAAGAGCGAGCGGCGCGATTACATCATCATCGATGCGCCCGGGCACATCGAGTTCCTGAAGAACATGATCTCGGGCGCGGCGCGGGCCGAGGCGGCCGTGCTGGTCATCGACGCCAAGGAGGGCGTGCGCGAGAACAGCCGCCGCCACGGGTACATCCTGTCGATGCTGGGCATCCGCCAGGTCGTGGTGTGCGTGAACAAGATGGACCTGGTCGCCTACAACGAAGCGCACTTTCGCCGGCTGGAGACGGAGTACCGGGCGTTTCTGGAGGCCATCGGCGCGGTCAGCCCCAAGCAGTTCATCCCGGTCAGCGCCATCGCCGGTGAGAACCTGGCCACCACCGGCGCCAGCACGCCCTGGTACGAGGGTCCGACGCTGCTGCAGACGCTGGACGGTCTGGCCAAGGAGCCGCCTCGGGTCGATCGGCCGCTGCGCATGCCGGTGCAGGCCGTCTACAAGTTCACCAAGCAGGGCGACGATCGCCGCATCTTCGCCGGGCGCATCGAGGCGGGGCGGGTGAAGGTCGGCGACCGGGTGGCCTTTTCGCCGTCGAACAAGACCAGCACCATCCGCACCATCGAAGGGTTCAACACGGCGCCGCGCACGGAGATCGAATCGGGCTGGTCGACGGGGTTCACGCTGGCCGAGGAGATCTACGTGACCCGCGGCGAGGTGATGAGCCACGCCGACCGTCCGCCACCGGTCAGCACGCGCCTGCGCACCAACATGATCTGGCTTGGCAAGAAGCCGTTCGTGGCCGGGCGTGATTACAAGCTGAAGCTGGGGACCATGGCCACGCCGGTGCGCATCCACCGCATCATGAAGGTGATCGACGCGTCCGAGCTGGGGGCGACGCTGGAGAAGGATCACGTCGGGCGCCACGACGTCGCCGACGTGATCCTGGAGACGCGGCAGCCGGTGGCCTTTGATCTGATCGCCGACTGCGACGCCACGGGGCGCTTCGTCATCGTCGACGGCTACGACGTGGCGGGCGGTGGCATCATCACGGCCGCCATCCCCGACGAGCTGCGCGATCTGCGGGCCGAGGCGCGCACGCGCGACTTCAACTGGGTGCAGGGCGGCGTCAGCGCGGCGGATCGGGCCGGTCAGTATGGCCACCGGGCGGCGTTGATCATGTTCGTGGGCAAGGCCGGCGCCGGGAAACATCGTTACGCGCGGGCGCTGGAGAAGGCGCTGTTCGATCAGCAGCGCCACGTCTACATGCTGGACGGCAAGAACGTTCTGCTCGGCGTGGATCACGACCTGTGGGTGGACGCCGCGCAGTCAGAGCTGGTGCGGCGGTTCGGCGAGGTGGCCCATCTGCTGTTGAACGCCGGGCTGCTGGTGGTGTCGACGACCAACGCCATCGGCCTGGCCGACGCGCGTTCGGTGCAGGCGCTGATCACCGATACGCCCACGGTGCTGATCGACGTCGATCCCGAGGCGGGCGACGGCGCGTCGGATCTGTGGATCCGCGGCAACGAGCCGGAGGCCGAGGTGGTGGCGCGCATCGCCGCGCTGCTGGTGGCCAAGCAGATCACCAGCACCTGAGGGGACGGTGTGCAGCGTCGCGGTCGCTTGCCCGGTTTGCCTGCCGCGGTCGTCGCCCTGGCGCTGGGGGGCGGCGGTCTCCTGGTCGCGGCCATGAGCGAGGCGGCGCCGCCCGCGTCGTCCGCGCCGGCGGCCGCGGCGGCCGACGACGCCTATACAAAAGAGATCGAGCAGTACCGGCGCGATCGCGAGCGGCGCCTGCGCAGCGAGCGCGGGTGGCTGACGCTGGTCGGGCTCTTTTGGCTGGCCGACGGGCCCAATCGTTTCGGCAGCGATCCGCGCGCGGAGATCGTGCTCCCCGCGGGCAGCGCGCCGGCCCAGGCGGGGACGGTCACGCTGCGTGACGGGGGCGTCAGCCTGCGCGTGGCCGACGGCGTGGCGGCCACCATCAACGGCAAGGCGGTGACCACCGCCGAGCTGCGCCCCGACGATCCGGGGCCGCCCGACGTGGTGATGATCGGGTCGGTGTCGATGCAGGTGATCAAGCGCTCGGGGCGGCTGGGCATTCGCCTCAAGGACAGCAACAGCCCGGCGCGGCGCCAGTTCGCGGGGCTGCGCTGGTTTCCGGTGAACGCGTCCTACCGGGTGACGGCGCGTTTCGTCCCGCACGAGCATCCGGTGTCGATCACGGTGCCCAGCGCGGTCGGCCCCGCGCAGACGCTGTCCAGCCCGGGCGCCGCCGTCTTCACCATCGAAGGCCACCAGCTGCGCCTGGACGCCGTGATGGAGGAGCCGTCGTCGACGGAGCTGTTCTTCATCTTTCGCGACAAGACCACCGGCAGCGAGACCTATGGGGCGGGACGATTTCTCTACACGCCGCTGCCGCGGGACGGTCAGGTGGTCCTGGATTTCAACAAGGCCTTCTCGCCGCCGTGCGCGTTCACCGTCTACGCCACCTGCCCGCTGCCGCCGCCGCAGAATCGCCTGCCCATCCGCATTCCGGCGGGCGAGCTGGCGTTGCCGTCTCACGCCGGCGTGCCGTAGTCGATTTGGCTATCGAATCGGGGCTTCCAGTCTGACAAAGTAGACGCCGATGGATCTGGACCCGCAGGATCGCGAAGCCCCGCAGGAATCTGCTCGTGAAGCGTCTCGCGATGGGCACGCGCTGACCACGGACCCGACGTCGACAACAGCGTCGACGGCGAGGACCCCGGCGCCACCCGCCCCCGCGCGCGACCTCAGCAGCGGCCCTTTCTCGATCGACTCCCTGGCGCGCGAGCTGAACCCGGCGCAGCTGGCCGCCGTGGTTTATCCGGGCCGTCCGCTGCTGGTGGTGGCCGGCGCCGGTTCCGGCAAGACGCGCGTGATCACCTATCGCCTGGCCCGCATGGTGGCGGCCGGCGCCGATCCGCGTCGCGTTCTGGCCGTCACCTTCACCAACAAGGCCGCCGGCGAGCTGCGTGAGCGCGTGGGGCACCTGCTGGGACCGCGCCTGGGGTTGGGCACGCGCGGGTTGTGGGTGGGGACGTTTCACGTCATCTCGGCGCGCCTCTTGCGCCAGTGGGGACAGCAGGTGGGGCTGCGCAAGGACTTCGTCATTTACGACGACGACGATCAGAAGCGCCTCCTGGGCCGGGTGCTAACCGATCTCAAGGTTCCCGAGCGCCTGTTCCCGGTGCGCCAGGTGCTGTCGGCCATCGACCGGGCCAAGAACCAGGGGACCACCGCGGCCGCCTTCCAGTCGGGTGATTACTTCGACGACGTCGTGGGCAAGGCTTACAAGCTGTACGAGGAGCGGCTGGCCGCGGCCAACGCCACCGATTTCGGCGGCCTGCTGATGTCGGCGTTGCAGCTTTGCGCCGTCGACGCCAACGCTTCACAGGAGATACTGGATCGGTTCGACCACGTGCTGGTCGACGAATTCCAGGACACCAACAGCGTCCAGTACCGCCTGGTGCGCTATCTGTCGCGGCGGACCAACAGCATCACCGTCGTCGGCGACGAGGATCAGTCCATCTACAAATGGCGCGGGGCCGACATCCGCAACATCCTCGATTTCGAGCGCGACCACGGCGGGGCCGAGGTGGTCAAGCTGGAGCAGAACTACCGCTCGACCGGCAACATCCTGCGCGCGGCCAACGCCATCATCGAACGCAACTCTGAACGCCGCCCCAAGCGGCTGTTCACCGAGTCGGGCAACGGATCGCTGATCGTCATGTTCGAGGGAGAGACCGAGCGCGACGAAGCGGACTTTGTCGCCGGCCGCATCGAGGCCGGCCTGCAGGAAGGGGCCAGCCCCCGCGACTTCGCCGTGTTCTATCGGACCAACGCCCAGTCGCGCGTCCTGGAAGACGCCTTGCGCGCGCGCAATGTCCCCTACGTGATCGTCGGCGGCACGCGGTTCTTCGATCGCGCGGAGATCAAGGACCTGATCTGCTACCTGCGGGCCATCTCCAACCCCGACGACGGCATGGCCCTGCAGCGGATCATCAATGTCCCGGCCCGCGGGATCGGCGACACCACCATCGACCGGATCAGCGAGCTGATCTATCAGCGCAAGATCTCGGCCTGGGCGGCGCTGGGCGAGGCGGTCGCCGAACCGGAGCTGCTGGGCACCGGGCCGCGCAAGAAGGTGGCGGCGTTCATCGAGCTGATGACCAAGCTGCGCACCGAGGGCGCCGGTCTGGGTGCGGCGGAGCTGGCGGAGAAGGTCCTGGAAGAGACCGGGTACCGCGACGCCCTGGCCGCGGAGTCGTCGCTGGAGGCGGAAGGGCGCATCGAGAATCTCCTGGAGCTGGTGGCGCAGATGCGCGAGTACGAGAAGGAGGCGGAGGAGCCGACGCTGTCGGGATTCCTGGAGCGCATCGCGCTGGCCTCCGACGTCGACGGGTACGATCCAGAGAAAGGGGCGGTGTCGTTGATGACCGTCCACACCGCCAAGGGGCTGGAATTTCCCATCGTCTTTCTCACCGGCCTGGAAGAGCGAATCTTTCCCCACGCCCGCAGCGTCGACGACGACTCGGCCGTCGAGGAGGAGCGCCGCCTCTGCTACGTGGCCGTCACGCGCGCTCGCAAGCAGCTGACGCTGTCGCGCGTGCGGCGGCGCCGGCTGTCCGGGCAAGAACTGCCGGGGATCCCCAGTCGCTTCCTGCAAGAGCTGCCCGCCGAATGCATCGAGTCCATCGTGATGGAGCGGCCGGCCGGGTACTACGGCGACAGCGAGGGGCAGGGCCCGTGGGGTGGACGGTGGAATCGCGACGACGGCACCGACCAGCGCAACTGGGGCGGCGGACGAAACGGCGGCGGAGGCAGTGGCGGCGGCGGCGCGCCTGCCCGTCGAGGGCCCGCCGCGCGCCCCGGTCTGGCGCCTGGGCGTTCGTCCGGTCTTGCCGCAGGGCGTACTTCCGGTCTTGCCGCGGCCGCTCCCGGCGAGCTGGTCGTCGATTACGATCATGAGTCCGAACCGACGGGCCTGCAGATCGGCAGCAAGCTTCGTCACCCGCAGTTCGGCGTCGGCGAGGTGCGTGGCTGGCAGGCGGCCGGCGCCGACATGAAAGTCACCATGCGGTTTCCGACCGTGGGCGTGAAGACCATCCTGGCCCGTTTCCTGACCAAGAATTGAGGCAACCAACCATGAAACTTTACGGATCAACCAACCTCCGTTCGTTCAACACCCTCAAGCTGCGGGCCGCGCTGGCCGAGGTCGGCGTCCCGCACCAGTTCATCCCCGTGGATCTGCCGAAAGGCGAGCAGAGGCGCCCCGAATTTCTGGCCATCAACCCGCACGGCAAGGTCCCCGTGCTGGTGGACGAAGGCTTCGCCCTTCCCGAATCCGACGCCATCCTCTGGTACATCGGAGAAAAGTATCCGCAGGCCAACCTGCTGCCGCGGGCCGACGGTTCGCCCGCCGCCACGCAGGCGCGAGCCCAGGTGCTGCGCTGGATCGATTTCGCCTCGACGACGCTCTATCCCGCCTACGCCGACTACTGGAACTACGCTCTCGGCGACACCGACAAGCGCATTCCCTGGGCGGCCGAGGCGGCGCTGCAGAAGGTCGACCGCGCTACCGCCGTGATGGAGGCGGTGCTGGGGACGCAACCATTTCTGGCCGGCGCGTTCTCGCTGGCCGATCTGGCGAACGCGGCGATCATCGTCAGCCTCAAGCTGCGCCTGCCGCGCGATCCGCTGGCCGATCGTCCGGTCACCACCGCCTGGTTCCAGAAGGTCACCGCGCGCCCAGCCTGGGCCAAGGTGATGGCCGAGACCAAGTAGACGACAAGTAACGATCGATCCGATCGACCCCCGGCGCCGATCGACCCCGGGGCGGCCGCGATCTATGGCTTGGGGATGGTCAGCGTCTTGCTGATCATCGCGCTGCCGTGCAGGGCGAACAGCAGGGCGAACGGGTGTAGCACCCACGGGCCCAGGTGCATCGCCCCCGCCGGCAGCGTGTCCTGCCAGCGGTCGATCCCAGCCAGCACCGCGATGATCGCCGCTAGCAGCAGGCTGGTGGGGATGGGGAAGCCTTCAAAGTGCGTCACCTTCCCGCTTTCGCCGGCCAGCGACGAGGCGGTGACGTTGTAACGGGCCAGCCGCGAGATCCCGCAGCCGACGAAGTACATCAGGATCAGCACGTCCCATCCGCCGCGCAGCCCGGCGGCGAAGGCCATGGCCGCCGGCGCCACCCCGAACGACACGACGTCGGCCAGCGAATCCAGCTCCTGTCCCAATGGCGACGCCTTCTGTCGCCAGCGCGCCACGCGCCCGTCCAGCACGTCCATCACCAGCGCCACCGGCAACAGCGCCGTCCCCAGCCAGAAAAATCGCTTGTCGTGGTCCAGCAGAAAACGCATGAAGGCCAGCATCGCCCCCGTGCCGGCGAACCCGTTGAACAGCGTGAAGGCGTCCGCCAGATGGAACTGGCGAATCATCGTGAAGTGGCGTCGAGGCGGGG
>DATLVT010000476.1:0-2089 GCA_035577105.1 Polyangia bacterium | reverse complement strand
TACGTGGCGGTGAACGCGCGATCATTCGCCAGCATTTGTCTGGACGGTTCGGGCGCGCCGCGCGGGGCGGCCCGGGCGCTGTGGGACTGCTCGCGCGCCTTGCACGTGTGGGAAGGCGGGCTGGTCTTCTACGGCGGCCTGCTGGCCGCGGCGGCCACGGTGGCCCTGTTCGCGCGCCGGCAGGGCTGGAGCTTCTGGGTGGTGGGCGACGTGTTTGCGCCGGGGCTGGCGCTGGGGCACGCCTTCGGTCGGCTGGGCTGCTTTGCCGCCGGCTGCTGCTTCGGCAAGGCCTGCCTGACGACAAGCACCGCCTTCTGTGTGGCCTTCCCCCACGACAGCGTGGCATTTGACGAGCTGCGCGCGGTGGGCGCCGTGGGGTCGGACAGCGCCGCCACGCCCCCCTTGCATGCCACCCAGCTTTACGAAGCGGTGGGCGAGCTGATCATCTTTTTCCTGCTGCTCCTGCTGCGGCGTCGCCGGGCCGACCGCACCGGCGGGCCCGGGCGCGCCGGCGTGCTGATGCTCAGCTATGCGGCGCTCTACGCCGTCCTGCGGTTCGGCGTCGAGCTGTTCCGCGGCGACATCGAACGTTCGTTCGTGGCTGTCCTCTCCACGCCCAGGCTGGCCGCCGCCCTGGCCTTGCCAACCAGCGAACCAATCCTGCTGTCGTCGGGACAGCTCCTCAGCCTGCTGGTGCTGGTCCTGGCGGGTGTCGCCCTGGTTTTTTATCGCCGATCGCGCGCCGCTCCATAGGCGGCCGGCGCCGGGCATGGTACGGTTTAGCCTCCTACTTAGTTAACCGAGCGCAACCTCGGGGTCTTGGCAGTATGAATATCAATTTGCTCCGTTATTGCTGCATCATTTTGCTGTGCCCGCTCGCCTGCTCGGCCACCGCCGGCTCGATGGCAGCGACTGACGCCGGCGCGGTCAAAGACGACGCCGGCGTCCCGACAACGGGAACCGGCGGAACCAGCGCAGACGGCGAAAGCGCCGACAGCGGTCCTGCCGGGATTCCTCCCTTCTCGACAGTGGCCGTCGCGCCCGGACTTTACATCGTCGATCCAGCCACCCCCGGCGCCGGGGACTGCACCTCGGTGACGCTGGCCGATGTGCTGGACGCCATCCGGACCCAGACCACGACGCTGGCGGCGGTGACCACGATCTATAACCCCACCCAGCAGGGGACCACCGACGGAAATTTCATCTACCCGTACCAGACCGCCGACGGTGGATTCGCGGTCGCTTTCAAACGCGGCGCCGGTGACTGCCCGGCCGGCTGCACCGACAACACCTACGATTATTTCCAGACCGACGACAGCTGCGAGCCGCAGCAAGTGGGACACTACCGCGCCGTCAGCGGCTCCTGCCTGCAGGTCGAGGGCACGCCCATGTGGGGCCATCCCGCCGCGCCGCCCGATCCGTCGTTGATCTGCGGCGCCGACAACACGCCCAAGAACATCTCGGGCACCTATTCATTCCGCGTGCAGGGCCAGCGGCAACCGTGCGCGACCAGCGGCGACAGCCCGGCGTCACCGAACAACGTCGACACCACGATCACCGTCACCGTGATTCAAAGCGGCGTCAGCCTGGCAAACGGCGTCGTCATCATCACCGGCACGGGCAACGCGCTGGTCGACGCCGTGGGCCTGCCCGCCACGTTCATCCGCAGCCGGTTCGAGGCGACGCTGCAAAAGAGCAACCTGCCCAGCAACTGCCCGCAGGAGAGCTCGGTCATGGCCCGCTATGATTTCGAGAGCGGCCTGCCGGGCACTCTGACCATGACCCAGTTCGGAGACAGCAACTGCTCGATGTGCAAGGGTGGTTTGACTGTCTCGCTGACCCAGGCACGCAAGAACTGACGCGGCGGCGCCGCTAACCGAGATCGTCGGCGCTGTCGGCGAGATTGGCAAAGGCCGCCGCCTTGGCGGTGGTTTCGGCCAACTCGGCAGTGGGGAGGCTGTCGGCCACGATGCCGCCGCCCACCGACAGCGTCAGTCGGCCCCCCCGCACCAGCGCCGTGCGAATGGCCACCGCCAGGTCCAGGTCGCCCGCGGCGCCCAGCCAGCCGGTGGCGCCCGTGTACGGTCCG
>DATLVT010000475.1:0-8540 GCA_035577105.1 Polyangia bacterium | reverse complement strand
GGTGTCGGAGGGCATCCGCGCCTTCGCCCGCGACGCCCGCCACCTGGCCCTGGTCCCCGAGGCCGAGTTTCTGCTGTACGTGGCGCGCGACGTTCAGCTGATCGAAGAGAACCTGCGCCCGGCGCTGGCGCGCGGCGACCTGGTGATCGCCGATCGGTTCCTTTACACCGCCGAGGTGCTGGCCCGGTTCGGCCGCCACCTGCCCGAATCGTTCACCGCCCCCGTGCTGCAGGCGGCGGCCGGCACGCTGGCGCCCGAGCTGGTCATCCTGATCGACGTCGATCCGGCGCTGGCGCGAGCCCGGCGCAAATCGGCCAAGCTGGCCGCCGGCGACGAGCGGGCGCCGTCGCGCAAGGGACTGGGCGGCGTGGGGCTGCAGCATCGCTTGCGTCATGGCTATCAGCAGCTGGCCACCGCCGATGCGCAGCGCTGGGTGACGGTCAACAACGAGGCGCCGCTGCCCCAGGTGGTGGACAGCCTGGCCGAGCTGATCGACGACGCCCACCGCCACAACGTCTCGGCGGCGTTGAAACGCTTCCGCACCCGCCGGTCCCAGCCGGCTTCGGCGGCGGCGGCGGCGGCGGTCCGTTCCGTCGAAGACGCCCTGGAGCAGTTTCTGCGCCGGGTCGACGGGCGCGTTGCCAGCGAGCCGCAGGTGGCGGCGCATCTCCTGGGCGGCCTGTCGGGGCCGCCGGTGGATCAGCGGCGTCGGTCGCTGGCGGCGGCGGTGCCGAGGGCGGTCATCGCCGGGAGCGAAGGGCTGGATGACGAGACCAGCTGGTCGCTGCGCCAGGATTTTGCCCACCAGCACCCCCGGACCGTCGCCCTGTCGCTGACCAGGCTGGCCGGCAACAACGCGCGCGCCGCGGCGATGCGCCTGGATCTGAAGGGCGAGGCGCCGGCCCAGGTGGCGCTGTCGCTGACGGCCATCGACGACGACGGCGCCTTCGCCCTGCGCGAGCTGCTGTTCGATCGGGCACCCGACGCGGTGATGACGTCGCTGGCCGGCCTGGGCAGCGCGCGCGCCTGGACGCTGCGTGATCGCTGGTGGAGTCAATCCGGCGCCGACGTCGCCGGCAGCTACCCGGCGGCGCTGACCTGCGCCCGATCCGTGGCCGGCCTGGACGACCAGCGGGCCTGGGAGCTGCGCGAGAAGGCGCGTCCCGCCGCCCCCGTCGCCGCGCTGGCCTCGCTGGGCGGCGCCGACAGCGATCGCGCCTGGCGCTGGCGACAGGAAGCATTGCCGCGCGCGCCCAAGGTGGTCATGAACACGCTGTTCGCCCTGCGCGACGCTCGCGCCTGGGAGATGCGCGCGGCCGTGGCGCCGGAGTGCAAGGAGGCCCTGGACAGCGTCTTCGACATGGACGACGCGCCGGCCTGGGACCTGCGCGAAAGCCACTGCGATCGCTGGCCCTCCACCGTGGTCAAGTCGCTGGGGACGCTGGCCCTCCTGCCGCGCGGCCGCGCCTTGGTCGAACGCCAGCTGGCGCACCACCCCGACAATCTGTCTCTGTTGAAACACGCCGCGGCGGTGGCCCTGGGCCTTGCCGCCGGCGTGCCGGCCAACGAATGATCATCATGTCAGGAGTCAATCACACCATGCTGTCCGCCAAGCTGTCCGATCGGGTTCGCCTGTTGATACCGAGGGCCAGGTCGTTGGCGCGCACGCTCGCCGTCGCGGCTGCCGCCGTCACCGCCATGGCCGGCGCAATCGGCTGCGGCAGCAGCACGCCCGGCCCGACGACCGGCATGTGTCCGACCCGCGCCGACGGACCGCTGTTGCCGTTCGCGGCCGGCAACACCTGGAACTATCGGGTCAACGACACCGGCGTGGTGACCAACAAGACCAACACCGTCATGCCACAAGAGATCGTCGGCGGAACCGGGCCACACAAGGACGAGATGGCCTTCAAGGTCGTCACCGCCAAAGGGGTGATGGACCAGACCATCAGCTATCAGCTGCCCGACGGAGACAGGGTGATCCGCCTGCGCGAGCTTTCGTTCAGCGCCTCGACCGGCGAAGAGGAGCTGGACGAGCACTGGGAGCCGCACAAGCTGCACATCGACGGCAGCGCCGAACACACCGTGGCCGGCGCCCACTGGCTGGAGGACTATCAGGAGACCAAGACGCCGGTGGGCGGCACGTCGACCACGGCGGAGGCGCGCGATCTGTGGAGCGTGATGTCGGCGTGCGAGACGGTGACCGTCCCCGCCGGCACGTTCCAGGCGGTCAAGTTCCAGAAGGTGGGCGGCAGCGGGAAGATGTACTGGTACGCGTGGGGCGTGGGGAAACTGAAGGAGACCGGCGGCCAGCTGGAAGAGCTGACCAGCTACAGCCTTGTACCCTGAAAAGAAAAATGCGGCGGGGACCTTCCCGTCTCCCGACGATCCGTCGGACGCCGATCACGGGATCACCGCCGATCGGCAGGAGGTCAAGTACCGGGTCGATGGCGACCGCCTGGACGAATTGCTGGCCGCGCTGACCCTGCGCCTGCCGCGCCACCGGTTCACCGGGGAAGGCGCCAACGGCCTGCCCGACCCCCAGCATTTCGTCAGCACCATCTATTTCGACACGCCGTCGCGGGCGCTTTATCGCGCGGCCTGCGTCGATGGCGACCACAACGTGAAGCTGCGCGTGCGCGAGTACTATGACCTGCACCCGTCGCTGGTCGAGCTGGCCACCGATCCCTCCCAGATCGTCCGTTACCAGCCCTGGGTGTGGCTGGAGCTGAAGACCCGCGACCTTGATCGCGCCACCAAGCAGCGCATCCGCCTGCGCAAGCGCGACGTGCCGCGGTTCCTGGCCAGCGCCGACCGGGCCGAGAGCGCCGACGGTGTCGACAGCGCCGCGGCGACGGGCGGCGGCGACGAAGCGGCGCGGGCCATCATAGAATCCTGCCGGCGGGCGGGCGAGCCGCTGTCGGCGTCGTGCCTGGTGAATTACCGCCGGTTCTCCTGGCAGACCTCCGACGGCGCCCTGCGTGTCACCGTGGATCGCGACCTGGCTTTTTTCGCGCCGCCCGCCGACCTGTGGCAGCGCGAGCAGACCCTCCTGCGCAGCACGCTGGGCCCGGTGCGGGGGCGCGACGCCGGCGGGCTGGTCGAGATCAAGCACCGGACCGCGCTGCCGGCGTGGGTCGCGCAGAGCCTGACCAGCGTCGCCGCCCGGGCGGTGTCGTTCAGCAAGTTCGTCGCCTCCAGCGCCGCGGTGGGTGGCCCATGACCGAGGCGCCTTCGCTGCGTCCGCGGGCGCGCTGGTCGATGCTGTGGGCGGCCACGGTGCTGCTGGGCGCCGGCTATTTCCTGCTGCCCGGTGCCACCGACCACCTCTTGCCCGACGGACCGGCCACGGCCGCCGACGGCGCCGGCGAACCGCGACGCCTGGAGATCACCCAGGTCGCGCCGCGCGAAGGGACGCTGGGCGGGTCGCTGGTGGTCACCTTCTCCGGCGCCACCGACGAATCCTCCGTCCGCCTGTTCTCCGGCAAGGACGAGCTGACCGTGGTCTCGCGCCGCCCGGGCCGGCTGGTGGCGCATCTGCCCGCCGAGGTGCCGAGCGGCTATCTCAAGCTGCGCGTGGCCGCCGGCGACGAGCGCAGCAAGGCGTATCACCTGCGCGTCAGCCCGCGCGACTGGCGCCGCCCCTTCGGAAATCTGCTGGGCGGGCTGGCGCTGCTGGTGTTCGGCATCGGCAGCTTTGCGCGCGGCGCGCGCGAGAGCATCGGCCTGGGCGGCGCGCAGGCGCTGACCAGGCTGGCCGCGCGCCCGCCGGTGGCGCTGGGCCTGGGCATCGGGCTGGGCGCTGCCGTCCAGTCGACGACGGCGGCGGCCGGTCTGCTGGCCGGTCTGGTGGGCTCGAACCTGCTGGCGGTGGTGCCGGCGGCGTCGGTGTTCCTGGGCGCGCAGGTGGGCGCGGCGGCGATGCCGCTGCTGGTGACGATCGATCTGCACGCCGGGCTGGTGGTGGTGGCCATCGGCGTGATGTGGACGTTGCTGGGTCCCGACCGTCGTTCGGCCGCGCTGGGTCGCGTGCTGCTGGGCATCGGGCTGGTGGCGTTCGGGATGCAGGCCCTGCGCTGGGGCGTGGGGCCGTTCTTCGCCGAGCCGGCGTTGCTGCCGTTCGTGGAACGCCTGCGCGCCGACAGCGCCGTCGGTGTCGCGGCCTGCGCGGCGCTGGGCGCGCTGCTGGTGGTGGCGTTTCAGGGGCCAGGCCCTGCCCTGGCGCTGGTGCTGAGCCTGGGTCTGGTCACCGATCACGTCGACGCGCGCGTGGCCCTGGCGGTGCTGGCCGGCGCGGGGCTGGGGGCCGGCATCGGCGGGTTGCTGGCCACGCAGGCGGCGCCCCGTTCGCGGCAGCTGGCGCGCCTGCATCTGCTGCTGGGCCTGGCCAGCACGGCGATCGCGGCGGCATCGATCGGTCCGTGGAGTCGCCTGGGCCTGGCGCTTTCCGGTCCCGGCGCGGCCGGCGCAGCGGCGCGGGTGTCGCCGCGCGCGCTGGGCCTGGCGTTCGCCGCCTCGCAGCTGGCCGGCGCGCTGCTGCTGTTACCGCTGGTGCCGCTGGGGGCGCGCCTCATGCTCCGGCGTCTGTCGCCCGGCGATCGGGTGGCGCCGAACGCGCCGCCGGCGTCAGCGATCGATCCGTCGGCGGCGGTGCGCGCCGGCCTGGTGCGGATGCTGCGCGCGCAGCAGACCAGCCTGGAGCCGCTGTCCCAGCTTGCCATCACCGGAATGCGGGCCGCCGGGGGCGTGGCCGAACACGCGCTGTCCAGCGGGCGCGCCGCCGTGGAGTCGGTGATCGCCGGTCCGCTGCGCATGCTGCCCGCGACGCCGGCGGGTGTTCGCTTCGGGCGCGCCGCCTTCGCCTGTCTGCAACTGGAGCGCGCGCTGGAGGCGGTGCTGTTGCAGGCCGAGCGTCTGACCGATCGCCGGGTCACCGCGCAGGGCGGCACCGCCGTGCCGCCGCTGCTGACCACCGACGAGCAGACCATCCGCGAGATCCAGGCGCTGTTCGCCGACGGGCTGCAGGCGCTGGCCGCCTGCCTGGACCAGCGCGCGTCGATCGATCTCGAAGAAGCGCGGGGCCGCGAGATCGCCATGAACCGCTGCGACGCCAGCGCCCGCAACGCCCTGCTGTCGACCGACGAAGAGCCGTCGCTGATCGCCAGCCACCTTGGCCTCATCGAACTGGTCGACGCCTACGAGATCGCCGGCAACCAGGCCTATCGGCTGGCAGAGGCGCTGGCCAGCCTGGAAGAGTTGCAATCCCCCACCCCCCTGGCCGCTGTCTGAGCGCCGAGCTCGGACTATCGGACGAAAGGAAGTCATGTTTCCCCTCAAGGTCCCGATGATGGTTGCCCTCCTCGCCGTGCTGGCTGGCAGCGGCTGTTCAAGCGGCAGTGTCTCGTCCCCGGACGGTTCGACCGGCAGCGGCGGCAGCGGCAGCGGCGGCAACGCCACCGGCAGCGGCGGCAACGTCACCGGCAGCGGCGGTGACGGCGGCTCGGTCGGCTCGGGCGGACAGAGCCCGAGCCCCGACGGCGGCGGCGGCACGTCCGACGGCGGTCCTGCCACGGACAGCACGCCCGACGGCAACGGCGACGGCGGCGGCAGCGGCGACGCCGCCGGCGACCGACCGATCCCCTCCGGGAAATTCAGCTTCTTCATGACCAGCCTGGAAGCCATGCGCCGCCTGTCGAAGAGCCAGAACGGATTTGGCGGCGATCTTCGTTACGGCCAGGCGGACGGACTGGCCGGCGCCGACAAGATCTGCACTGACATTGCCGATTTCGTGGTGCCAGGCGCGGGCGCCAAGAAATGGCGGGCGTTCCTGAGCACCGTGGCCGGTCCCGTGCACGCCATCGACCGCATCGGCGCCGGGCCCTGGTACGATCGCCAGGAACGCCTGGTGGCCATGACCAAGGCCGATCTGTTGCAACCGCGCCCGCGCGGCGCCAGCCCCACCATCATCAACGACCTGCCCAACGAGTACGGCGTCCCCAATCACCGTCCTGACCCCGCCGTGCCCGAGGTGGACAATCACCACGTGCTGACCGGCTCCGACGAGATGGGCCGCCTTTACACCGCTGCGGGCCCGGACAGCACGTGTAAGAACTGGACCAGCGCCGCCCACGACAACAGCAGCCGCCCGCGCATCGGGTTCTCCTGGCCAGAGGCCAACCGGATCAACTGGATCTCGGGACAGGACGAAGGGGGCTGCGGAGCGGGCGTCAACGTCGTGCAGACCGGCGGCTCCGATCCAAACAACCCCATCGTCGGTTCGGGGGGAGGCTACGGCGCGATCTACTGCTTCGCGCTGACGCCGTGAGCGGCACGCACGCGCGCGGCCTGCGCGGTCACGGCGTCAAGGCAAGGCAGTAAAAACCGCCGTACCCGCCGCCGCTCCCCACCGAGTAGTCACCGGCCCGGGGACCACCCGAATCGACCAGGTTGACGCCGGGCCCGCATCCCCCTTCCGCCAGGCTGGACATCCAGTTCGTGCCGCTGCCCGTGCGCGGCCATGAGTGTCCACAGCGCGGGCCGTTGTTGCGGGTGCCCGGGTTCGTGGCCGCGGCGCTGGTCCAGTCGTTACAGGTGGTCAGCGGATTGGTGCTGAAGAGCTGCCCCATGGTGCTGGTTCCGGTCAGCACGTCGTGATTGTCCGGACAGCTGTTGCCGACACAACCGGGGGCACCGTCGCTGTGGTTGGGGATGCCGTATTCATTGGGTAGGTCATTGATGATCGCCGCGGCAGCGCCCATGGGTCGCTCTTGCAGCAGCGCCGCCTTGTTCATGGCCACCAGGCGGCCCATGCGGTCGTACCAGGGCCCGTCGCCGACGCGATCGATGGCGTGATCGGGACCGGCCACGGTGCTCAGGAACGCGCGCCACTGCTTGGCCGACGAGCCCGGCATCGACATCTCGGCGATCTCGCCGCACAGCTTGTCGGCGCCGGCCAGGCCGGTGGCCTGGCCATAGCGCAGGTCGCCACCGAAGCCATTCTGGCTGCCCGATAGCTTTCGCAGCGCCCCCAGGCTGGTCACGAAGAAGCTGAACTTTTGCAGGGCCGCCGCGTCGGTGGCGGCGTCGGGCGCCGTCTCGCCGGGACCGTCGGGGTGAACCTCGGCACTGGCTCCGTCCACGCCGCCGCTGCCGCCGGTTGAAACGCCGCCGCCGCTGCCAGCCGCGGACCCACCGCTGCCGGTGGCGGCCCCGCCGATGCCGCCGCTGCCGCCGCCACCACCACCACCGTCGGGTCCAGCCGCGCCGCCGGTCCCTTGCGCGCCGTTTCCATCGCCGCTGCTGTTGCAGGCAGCGAACGACAGAGCCAGCAAGACGAACCGAACGTGGTTGCGGCGCTTCATCCAGAAACCTCCGATCACTTGCATTTCAGGTCGACGCCGCAGGTCTTGCCGGCGGGACAGGGCATGTCGTCATTGCAACTGGTGACACCGTCCACCGTCACCGGCTGGTCGGCCGGCGATGCCACCGCGAAATCGACGCAGCCGGCGGCGATGCTCACCGCGTCCACGGTGCGCCGGATCAGCGTGATGGTGGGAAACCCGGCGGTCCCCTGATCGATCAGCGCCGCCAGCAACGTGGCCGGAAGCGTTGCGCTCCCCGCGTCGGCGACGTCGCATTCGAGGCGCGCGCCGATGCCACCGTGGTGCGCGATGTCCAGACGGATGAAGATCTTGGTCGACCTGTTCTTCGCGGGCGCCGTCCAGGTCACCACCAGCGGCTTGTCGCGCGCGATGAACAGGTTGCTCGTCGAGAGAACCAGCGGTTCGACGCCCCGGCCCACCAGCGTGAACGAAGGATAGGCGCCCCCCGCCGTCTTCATGCGCACTTCATTCTCCGGACCGAGAGGCGGGAAGGGCATCGGCAGCGACGCGTAGTACTGCCGCGCGGTCGGGGCGCCGATGGGCGGCACGGTCAACGGCGCGGCCAATCCGTCCAGCGTGATGTCCCCCAGATCTTGCGCCTGCGGCTGCGGGACGCACTGGTCCTTGCCGGCGCAGGTCCGGTCGGCGCCGCACGCCGTCGCACAGAACAGCTTGGGCAGAACGACGACGTGGCAGTCGCCGTCCTTGACCAGCTCCGGCCAGTTCTCCAGAGGCGCCACGCCATTACGAACGCTGCCCTGAAACGTGCTGGTGCCCGGCGCGTTGTCGGCTGGACCAGCCAGCGCGATCGAAAAATGTCCGACCGCCGTCGACGCCGCACAGGGCTGGTACGGCAACGGCGCCGGCGCGCCGCCGCTGCCGCTGCCGATGGCACCGCCACTGCCACCACCACCGCCGCCCGCCGCACCGCCAGATCCGGAGGTCGCTCCGCCCCCGCCGCCGCTGGAGCAACTGGCCAGCGACAGCGCACCCGCAGCGGCCAATAGAAGGAAAAAACAGGGCGATCGGTTCATGGTTGCGACGCTCCGCGACTGTTCGAGCCGCCTTCGGATCACTCCCCGTTGGCCAGCCAGACCACGTCATGCGTCAGCCACGCGCGACGCGCGGTCACAGTGCGATCATCGGGGGAGAATGACC
>DATLVT010000474.1:0-17685 GCA_035577105.1 Polyangia bacterium | reverse complement strand
GCGGGGCCGCCCCCCGAGACCACGCGCGGCGGCCGGCGGCGCGCCAGGATCAGGCCGCTGGCGCCGTGCAGGCCGACGGGGGGAACCTGTTGCCCGCGCAGGGCGGCCACCAGGTCGACGTTCAGCTGGCCGGCCACCACCATCTTCATCACGTCCAGTGTGGGCGCGTCGGTCACCCGCCGTCCGCCAACGATGGTGGGCGCCAGACCCAGCCGTTGCGACAGGGCCGTTGCCTGGGGGCCCCCGCCGTGAACGATGATCAGCCGGTGCCCGGCGGCGCGCGCCTGGGCGATCCCGGCGGCCACCTGCTGCAGCGCCGGCGGCGCCAGCACCTCGCCCCCCAGCTTGACGACGACGTCGGCTACGGCCACGGGCCTGGGTCTTCCAGCGACGCGGTCTCGGCCAGGCCCAGCATCAGGTTCATGTTCTGGATGGCCTGGCCCGCTCCACCCTTGATCAAGTTGTCGGTGGCGCTGACCACCGCCAGCGTTCGCGTCCCGCCGGAGGGCTGACCCAGGGTGAACCCGACCTCGGCGAAGTTGCTGCCCGACACGGCGATCACCTCGGGCAGGCGATCGCGCACGAAGCGCACGAACGGTTCACCGTCGTAGGCGGCGGCGAAGAGGGCGGTCAGGGACTCGACGGTCTCGGCGGCGGCGACCTCGACAAAGCTGGTCACCAGGATCCCCCGCGACAGCGGCGCCGACACCGGGACAAAACGGAGATCGAAGGCGGTGCCACCGGCTTGAACCAGGGCCTGCATGACCTCGGGGGTGTGCTGGTGTTCAAGGGCCTTGTACGTCTTCAAGTTCAAGGCGCGCAGCGGGTGGTGGGTTCCCAGCGATGGAACGGCGCCGCTGCCGGACGATCCGGTGATCCCCAGGACGTGCACCGGCCCCAGCAGCTTGCCGGCGCGCGCCAGCGGCAGAAGGCCGAGAATGATCGTCGTGGCAAAGCAACCGGGCGAGGCGACGGCGCGCGCCGTCCTGATGGCGGCGCGGTTCAGCTCGGGCAGGCCGTAGACGAAGGTGCCCAGCAGCTCGGGATGGGGGTGAACGGCGCCGTAATATTGTCGATAGGCGGCGGCGTCGGTCAGCCGAAAGTCGCCGGACATGTCCACCACCCTGGCTCCGGTCGCCAGGATCTCGGGGGCCTTCTGCGCGCTGATCTTGTGGGGCAAGCCCAGCAGCGCCACGTCGCAGCCCCTGGCCGCCTCGCCGGCCGGGAGATCTTCAAAGCGAAGGTCGGTCCGCCCGGTCAAGGACAGGTGGACCGCCCCCAGGGGCTGGCCCACGAAATCGACGCTGGCCACCCGCACCAGCTCGACGTCGGGATGAAGGAGCAGGCGGCGAATCATCTCGGCGCCGCCGTAACCGCTGCCCCCGATCACGACCGCCTTGTAGCGCTTCATCCGGATTGCTTCCCGCCGTCATTTTACACCGCGGCGGGGCCGAGCTCACTGTTTGGTGTCGGCACCGCCGTCGGCGGAATCGGCCCCATCGCTCTGTCCGTCGGAGCCCCCGTCCTTGGGCGTGTTGTCCGGCGGGTAGCAGGGGCCCATGTTCTCGGGGCAGTACTTGTTCTTGGGGCCACAGCCGGGCGCCGCTGCCGCCACGGACAGGCCCAGAAGAAAAACCACCGCGACACGTCTCATCCGGTTCAGTTTCATCGCGACCAGAGCCAGCGATATTGAGTCGCCGCGCCGGCGGAAGTCAAGGCAGGCAGGCGCCGCACACGCGCGGCGTGAGAGAGGTGCGCTCGTCCGTCGTCGGTCGTCGGTCCCTAGATGTTCAACATCTCGGGCAGGACGTTGTCGCCGTCGCCGACCAGATCCATCGCCCCCACGGTGCGCAGGGCGCTGGTCAGCATGTTGCCGTGCTTGGTCTTGTTGGCGTTCGGATAGACGATGTGCTGGCCCGTGTTCAGCATGCCGCCGCCGTGACCGGCCACCAGCACCGGCATGTCGTCGTGGTTGTGACGATTGCCGTCGGAGACGTCGCTGGTGAACACCAGCGTCGAGTTGTAAAGCATGTCGTTGTTCCCCTCGGGAACGGCCTTCATCTTGGTCATCAGGTAGGCCAGCTGCTGAACCTCGAAGGTGCTGATCTTGGTCAGCAGATCAAGGTTGGCCTGGATGTTCCCGTGGTGGGAGATGTCGTGGTGGCCGCGGGTGGCGCCCAGCGCCGGGTAGGTCCGCCCGGTGACGGCGTTGGCGAACATGAAGCTGAAGACCCGGGTGACGTCGCATTGCATGGCCAGGACCATGATGTCGGCGAACACCTGCGCCAGCTTGTCCCACTGCCCCGCCGGCACGTCGGACACCGCGGTCGGCTTGCACGACACCGGCATCACGGTCGCGCTGTTCACCTCGCGCTCGACCTCTTGCACGCCGGTGAGAAATTCGTCCAGCTTGCGGCCGTCGGACCGACCCAGCTTGGTGGCCAGGCTCTTGGTTCCGCCGATGACGAAGTCCAGCACGCTTTGCCGGTAGGCCTTACGCTTGAGGACGTCCGCCTGGCTGACCGGCGCGCCGGCGGTGCCACCCATGAACAGAAGATCAAACGCCACCTGCGGTTTGATGATCTTGGGCATCGCCGTGGTCGGCGTCGACCAGGAGATGCTGTTCGAGTAGGCGCAGCCATAGCCGCTGTCGCAGCCGCCCACCAGCTTGCCGTCCTCCATTCCCAGCTGAATTGACGGGACGCGCGTCAGCTTGCCGAACTGGGCGGCGGCGATCTGATCAAGCGACACGCCCAGCTTGAGCATGGTCGTCGATTTGAGGGCGTGAACCGCGGTGAAGGAGGCCGAGGTCCCGGCGGCGTGATCGCCGACCACGTCGGGCACGGCCGGCTGGTTGTTGAGACCGGTGACCACCATGAAGTCCGCCTGCATCGCGGCCAGCGGCATCAGATTCGGCGTCAACGTGTACGTCTTGCCGGCGGTGGTCGGCCGCCAGCTGGCCATGTTGTGACCGTTCGGCACGTAATAGGTGATGAGCCGCCTGGGCATGTCCAGGGCGGCCAGCGCGCGCGACTCGCGGGGAATCAGCGATTCGAAGATGGGCAGCGAGAGAACGGTGCCCGCTCCGCCGCGCAGGAAAGCCCGGCGCCGAAAGCCGCGCTTGTTGTCTTTCAGCCAACCGATGCTCATTGCATGCCTCCTGCGGCCGGCGCTTCGCCACGACGTTTGAGGAACGTGTCGGAAGCCACCATCTTTTGAACCAGGGTCTCGAACTTGTACCCGCCCGACGAGAATTGATTGGCGATGCGCTGGATCGTGGCGGGGTCCATGTGATCGGGTGCGGTGGTCACCGGCGCGCGGCCGAGGGCATAGGTGTAAAGCTGCTGGGTCACGCAGGCGGCAAAGCGGCTGTCGCCGGCCACCAGCTTGGCCAGCTCGCGGGCGCCGCTGAAGGTGCCGGTGCTGCCCGGGTAGGTCCCTTTGGAGTCGACCGGGCTGCCATTGTCCATCGTCCGGTAGGCCCCCACGGCGTCATAGTTCTCGAGACCGAAGCCCAGGGGATCCATCAGGCTGTGGCAGGAGGAGCACTTGGGATCATTGCGGTGCGACTCCAGCTGCTCGCGGCGGGTGGTCCCGGTCATCGAGGTGCCAAGCTGCGTGTTCACGCCGGGCGGCGGATCGGGGACCTCGGTGCACAGCAGCTGGGTCAGGATCGCCTTGCCTCGGTTGACGGGCGAGGTGACCGTGGGATGCGAGGTCACAGTCAGGAAGCTGCCCTGGGCCAGCAGGCCGCCGCGCGTGGTGTCGGGCAGCGTCGACTTCTTCATGTCGGTCGAGCCGACCGGGGGCAGCCCGTAATGACTGGCCAGCCGATCGTTCATGTACGTGTAGTCGGCGGTCAGCAGAGCGTCGGCCGAGGCGCCGCCGAACGCGACGTCGCGAAACAGAAGCTTGGTCTCCTGCAACATGGCGGTGCGAAGGGCGTCGTCGAACTTGGGGAACAGCGTCTTGTCGACCCCGGTGTCCATCACCTGGCGGCTGAACAGCCACTGCCCGGCGAAGTTGTCGACGAGCGCGGTCGCCTTCGGATCCTGCAGCATGCGGGTGACCTGCGCGGACAGGACCTTGGCGTCGTGCAGGTTGCCGGCGTCGGCCGCCGCAAAAAGCGCGTCGTCCGGCATCGAGCTCCACAGGAAGTAAGACAGCCGAGAGGCCAGCTCGTACTCGGTCAGTGCGTGCGGCGTCAGGGAGGTCGGCGACGAATCCAGCTCGATCCGGAAGATGAAATTCGGCGACAGCAGCAAGGCCTGGATGGCCAGCTTGATCCCGATGTCGGGCGTGTCGTTCTGCGTCTTGGCGGCGCCGGCCACGGTCATCAGGCCGGCGAGCTCGTCGTCGGTGATGGGGCGGCGCCAGGCCCGCTTGCCGAAGGCCTGGATGGTGCTGCGGACGCAGGCGTCGCCCATGGCCACCGGGTCGCAGGTGACGATCTTGGACCGCTGCGTGCCCATCGCCACTTCGCTGACGGCCTCGGCGGCGTTCTGATACAGCTGAAGCTGGACGTCGGACAGCGACAGGGCGTCGGCGATGTTGTCGTAACCGACGGCGCGGTTGTCGGCGGGAAAATCGTTCGCGGGATGCAGCGCCGTGCCCACCAGGTCGCTGACGGTGTTGTTGTATTCAACCTTGTTCAGGCGGTGCAGTGTCACGCGTCCCGGATCGGTGCCGGGGTTGGTGACCGGCCCGTTGCCACCGACGCCGTTTCCGCCGCCGCCGCTGTTGCCGCCGCCGGACGGGTTGTCGGGGGGGCCCCCGGGCTCACCGACGGCGCCCGCGCAACCAACGGCGGCCGGCGCCAGCGCGAACACCAACAGAAAGGCGCGAACGGACAGCGTTTGGTCGAAGCCTTTCCGACCACGGTCCGTTCCAAACTGCCAGAGGCCTGGTGACGCCATTGGGGACTCTCCCTTGGTTGCGAACCGTTCGTGCGACCGATTTTCGGTTTTCGCCCCCTATAGGTAGTCAGGGAGGCTCGCTGTCGATCACCTCTCCGACGTCTACGGTGCTTTTTGGGTCCAACCACCGAAAAACCGTTCCTCTTCGTGACTTTCACCACCCCGGCCCGATCAGAAAAGCCCCCTGGCGAGAAAACGGTTGGACCGGAATGTAGCACTGGCCGGCCGGTCCGCGTCGCAAAAACTACGGGTTTAATCGATGCAACCGCGTTCGGGGGGAACCAGGAGCCGACTCGTAAGACAAACGAACTATCGACGAGTGGCCGTCGACACTCGTTTTTTGTTGTTATTCCGCGCGTGGCTCAGGGCATGGCCTGAGCGGCCGGATTCTCCAGCAGGGCGTGCGCTTCGCGCATCAGGTCGGGTATCTGGGCCCGATAGGGCGAGTCCGGGAGGGCATCGATGAGGGCCCGATCGTCCACCGTCTTGGCCCGCGCCCCCGGCACCCAGGTGTCGTCCGGGCTCATCGCGGCATAACGCTCCTGGGCGAAATCGGTGAGGTCGAACGCCTTGACCAGGTTTCGCAGCCACAGGATCCGGCGCACGTTGATCAGCCCCGGCAGCTGGTTCCATTCGCGCAGGCCGATCCGCCAGTCGCGGGCGAACTGCTCACCGACGGCGGCCTGGTAAGCCTGATCCAGGCGACTGACGATGGGCGCCAGGGTTGGCTGGGGCGCGTCCAGCAGGGGCAGCACCTGCAGGTGTTCGTCGAAGTCATTCGGGTGGGCGGCGCCCAGCGACAGCGTGTGGATCTGAGGATGGGACAGACAGAACAGATCGTTGAACACCATGGGCGACAGCGGCGCGCACAACGCGCGCAGCTTGGCCGGTGGCCGGTAGAGGCGGCCGCCCTTGTCGTTCGGGCTGATGATGAAGACGCCCATGTCACGTCGCTGGGCCGCCTCCAGGACCGGAAGGTTGTCTTGAAAGATGTAGTAGTAGTGCACGTTGACGTATTCGAAGCGCCCGCTGTCGACGGCGGCCAGGATGATGGCGGTCGGCGCGTGCGTGGAAAAACCGACGTGGCGAACCAGGCCGTCGCGGCGAAGGCGTTCGGCGACGTCAAGGCAGCCGCCGGCGCGCAGCGTGCGATCCAGGGCGAGCGCGTCGTTGACGCCGTGAAGGGACAGCAGATCGACGTGGGAGACGCGCAGCCGCTGCAACGATTCGGCGAAGTATCGTTCAAAGTCCTGGGGATCGTCGGTGGGTGCGATCTTCGTCTGCAGGATGAACGACGGGCGGGGATGACGGGCCAGCGCCTGCCCCAGCTGCACCTCGCTGGTGCCGTAGCCGCGCGCGGTCTCGAAGTGATTGATGCCAAGGGCCAGCGCGCGGTCGACGGTGGCCTCCAGGTTGCGCTGGCTGGCGGCGGTGACGGTGGCGCCCCGTTTCCACGACTGCTGGAACCGCATGCCGCCGCACGTGAAGACCGGCATCATCAGCCCGGTGCCACCGAATCGACGGTAGTTCACGCAGTGATTATAGGTCCAAACCGGGACTACCGGGGTTCTTTCGGGCACGTCATGCTAGGCCCATGACCCCCAGCCCACCGACGATCGACGTCGTGTTCCGCGTGCTGTTTCTGTTCGTGTACGCGCTGATGTTCGCCGCCGTGGAGATCGAGATCGAGGGACCGCACGGATGGGCCGAACGCTTGCCGACCTGGTTTCGGGTGACCACGCCGTCGGCGCGTTTTTACGGCCTGTTCATGCGCGGCAAGCCGTTGACCGGATATCACGCGGTGATGTTCGTGCTGCCGGCCTGGAGCTTTCACATCGGTTTCATCTCGGGCGTCCCCTGGACCTGGGCGGCGGAGGCGACGACGCTGGCGGCGTACATGGCGTGGGTAGTGACGTGGGATCTGCTGTGGTTTCTGCTGAACCCGCGCTATGGCTGGACGCGCTTCCGCAAGGGCGAGGTCTGGTGGCACAGCGGCCCCTGGTTCGGCCGTTTCCCCGTCGAATACTGGGGCGCGGTGGTGACGTCGCTGGCCGTGGCGGCGTCGGCGGTGGCCACCACCGGCACCTTCGCCGTGCTGGGCCGGCAGGTGGCGTTGCTGGGCGGGTTCGCCCTGCTGACGGCAGCATCGGCGGCGGCGGCGCCCGTGTACATGCGCTGGTACCGTCACATGCGGCGCGACGGCGCCGACGAACGACGCCTGTGCTTGCCGGCGGACGGTGCGGTGGACGAGGCGGTGGACGAGCCGGTGCGAGGAGATTCCGACACGCTGTGAACAAGCAAAGGCGCGGTGGCGGCGCCAAAGCCCGGCGGGACGCTGGTGTCGCCGGTGGCTTTTTCGGGATCGCTGGCCACCACGAACGGCCAGAACAGGTCTTGCGTCGTGCAGTTGCTGGCAAAGTCGCAGACGCCCGCGGCCAGACGCGCGATATAGCGACCGCCTTTCTTGAGGTGGATGGCGTTCGGAAACAGCCCGTAGGTGCCGGCGCCGATCTGATCGACCCAGGCGGGCACCACGGCGCCGTCGGCGTCGCTCAAGGTGAACAGCTGGCCAGTCACCGGGCGCACCGGCTTTGAGAAGGACACCTTGACCACGACGTCGTCGTAGACCTGGGTGGCGCCGGGGACGGGATAGGTCGTCACCGTCGGTGTCTGCCGGTCGGGGGCGGCGCCCGAGACGGTCATCGTCCAGCTGTGAACGGCCATGGGGACGGGCGGCGCGCCTTCCACCACGGGCGGCTCGGTGTGGGGCTGGCGCCCGTCGCACAGGCCGCCCAGCACGCACGGTTGCAGGACCATGTCGCCGTTGGTGTCGGCCATGTTGCCCAGGAATTTTGCGGCGACGATCGCCTCGACCGATTGATAGTAGACGGCGGCGCTGACGGCGATCGGTCCGACGCTGCCGGGGGGGACCACCACGGCATAGCGATCGACCTTGGCCAGGGCCTGGGCGTGGGGCATCGGCTTGAGGCGGGTGTCGCGCAGGAAGGAATCGTCGAACAGATCGCCGTTGCCGTTGCTGTCGGTGAACTGGGGCAGGCCACGGGGGTTGGTGACGGCGTCGATGATCCGACCGCGCTGATCAATGGGCAGGCCGGTGATCTTGTCGGTGACCAGGTTCAGCGGCGCGGCGTAGGGGAGGTCCAGCGTGGGGCAGCCATTGCCCAGCGAGGCGACGGCCTTGAACTGGACGGCGAACGGATCGGCCGAACCGGGCGGCAGCTTCCAGTGGCAGCCGGGGAACTCGGGATCCTCCAGCTCCTGCCCGGTCAGGTTGCCGACGCCCAGCGACGTGCGGTTCCAGTGACTGTCGCTGATGGGCAGCTCGTCGCCCGTGGCCAGATCGTAGGCGTGCACGGCCAGCCAGGCGATGCGCCCTTCGGGAAAACCGGTGGGAAAATCGTGGCCGCTGCCGGTGTTGGCGACGGTGATGGTCAACGGCGCCGAGGAACCGGCGGCGACCGAGGCGGGCCCGTCGGCGTCCAGCGCGACGACGTGGCGCAGGCGATCCCAGGCCAGGCGCGCCTGCTGGGCGTAGGCGCCCTTGCGATCGGTGTGCATCCACAGCGCGCGCGAGTAGGGGCTGGCGTGATCGGCGGAGGAGAAGCTGAACGTCGACAGCTCGGGATAGGGAGCGACGTTGCCCGACGGGTCGACGTCCTTGCCGATGAGGCGCGGCACCAGGGCGTTGCCGCCCACGAAGTGGTGGGTGAAGGAGGGGCGCGGCTTGCCGTCGGTGGCCACCGGTGCGGACGGGATGGGCAGCGGGTGGCCGTCGCGATACAGCGTCTGCGCAGTGCCGGGCTGGCCGTAGTCCTGTTGCATGTGGCACGACTGGCAGTCGCGCTTGAACGCCGGATCGAAGCGGCGGTTCCCCGGCCGATCCGCGTAACGGCTGTTGGCCCATTCGGTGTACGTCCGTTCGATGGGGAAGCCGCCCACCCAGCGCCCCAGCTGATTCTTGATCGGCAGCGCGTTGGTGACGTCGTGACAGGCGGCGCACATCTCGGAGCGCACGTACATGGCCTGGTGAAAGCCCTTGTGCTTGGCGGCGTCCATCTGCTGATAGGGGATGACCTGGCCAAACACGGAGCCGGTGTTGTCGTCCTCGGGCCGGGGCGACGGGTTGGCGGCCAGCGGGCCAAACCGTTCGCCGACGACGATGGCGTGCGCGGACAGCCGGTAGGCGCCGGCGCCGATGCTGTAGCCCAGGTTTCGTTTGCTGCTGTCGGCGACGGCGAACATGTCCTGTCGGCGCGGGCCCAGGATGTCGGCGCGGTCGTCGGTGCCCAGCGCCGGCTGATATTCAAGGCCGCCGCGGGGGTAGTTGTGGAAAGGCGTGTCCCGGGTGGCGGCATAGCTGTGGCAGACGGCGCAGAAGATCCCGGTCTTTCCCGATTCGGTGTTGCGAAGCTGGGCGTCCAGCGTGGCGAACGCCAGCCCGGTGCCGTTGTCGCCGGTGGGGTTGAAGTGCGGATCGACCGGGGCGCTCTCGATGCCGGTGCGCTTGTCGACGGTCACGGTGCGCAACGGAACGTTGTCGATGTAGTTGGTCGGCATGTGGCAGCGCGAGCAGAAGCCGTCCAGCAGCGAACCGGCGCGGGCCACCGTGTACGGCTTGGTGCCGAGATCAAACTGCGACGCGCAGACGCCGTGCTGGGCGAAAGGATTGTGCTGGGCCTTGGGCGTGCCGTCGGGAGGCGACGGCGTGCCGCAGTCGCCGTCGGTGGAGACGGCCCGCGACAGCAGCAGAAACGCCGCCCGCCACACCGGGTCGCGCCACGAATTCGACATCATCGAGCCGTTCCACTCATCGAAGATGCGGGCGTGGCAGGTCTGGCATTGCCCGGGGTGATTCTGCGTCTGCCAGTATTCTTCGTAAGGCGGGGGCATGAGGCGGGCCTCGGCGGTGACGTAGGGGGCGGCCTCGGGGATGCGGTTCGGTAGATCCAGGGCGGGCGCCTGGGCGCCGGTGACGGCGGCGGTGAGGCCGGCGGCGGTCAGAATCAGCACGATGATCTTCACCAACCGCATCAGTGACTCCTGTCAGAAATGAATGGGCCCCGGGGCACGCCCGGCGACCAGGACCGGATCATTCTCCGGATACAGCGGGGCGCGGGCCAGGTTGGCGGCCACCAGCAAGAACGCCAGCGCGGCGCCCCCGGCGGCGACGGCCAGGGCGTACAGACCGGGCGTCACCGCCACCGGCTGGGTCGGCATGATCATCACGTACAGATCCAGCCAGTGGCCCACCAGCAACACCACCGACACGCCGGCCAGCAGGCGCGCGTTGCGCTTGGCGCGCGCCGAGAGCAGGAGCAGGAACGGCACCACCCAGTTGAGCACGAAGTTCAGCGCGAACAGGATCAGCCAGGGACCGCGGGTGCGCTTGACGTAGTACGGGACCTCTTCGGGCAGGTTCCCGTACCAGATCAACAGATACTGGCTGACCCAGATGTACGCCCAGAAGATCGAGAAGGCGAAGAGCATCTTGCCGAGATCGTGCAGCTGCTCGTCGCCGACGACGCTGGACAGGAAACCGCGGCGGCGCAGCAGCACCACCGCCAGGGTGACGGCGGCGATCCCTTGCACGAACGTGCCGGCGAAGACATAGACGGCGAACATGGTGCTGAACCAGTGCGGTTCCAGCGAGAGGATCCAGTCGTAGACGGTGAAGGTGAACGTCGGCGCGAACAGCACCACGAACAGGGCGGCGGTGCGGTTCAGGGCGGCGTGCATGAGCAGGTTGGCGGCGGGCTGGCGATCCTGCGCCAGCGAGATGGCCCGCAGCCGCCAGGCGGCCAGGGTCCAGATGGTGAAGGAGAGGACGGCGCGGGAGAAGACGCCGGTCTCCGTCAGGTAGCGGCCGCGCCCGGCGATGGCGGGATCGCCGGCGAAGGCGCCTTCGTGCGTCCAGGGATAAAGGGCGTGCCGCCCGAAATAAAGAGCCAGCATGGCCAGCGCGGCCCAGGGCAAGAGCAGCATCAACGCCTCTGGAACGCGGCGCAGCCCCGCCGACCAGCGCGCGCCCGAGAGCCGCTGGCCGGCGAAGAAGAAGAGGCCCGACACGCCCAGCGACAGAAAAAAGAAGGCGCCTAGCAGCAAGCTGGGCCAGATGTCCGGGGCGTGGAAGAAGAGCCCGTGGACCGTCACGCCGGCGGAGAACCCCACCAGCAGGCCGGCCACCAGGCGCGCCCGACGGGAGAGAATAGGTGGAAAAGAAGCAGGATGGGCGTGATGGGCTGTCACGGGGCGTCCTCCTTTTGTTCCCTTGGCTTGCCTTGCAAGGTGGTGCGGACGTAAGCGATCACTTTCCAGCGTTCGTCGGGAGACAGCTGGGCGGCGTAGGAGGGCATCTTTCCCGAGCCCAGCGTCAGCACGTGAAACATGCGGCCGGGCGTGAAGGCCATGACCCGTTCCGATCGATAGGCGGGTGGCGGCGGGATCTTGCCGGCCAGCGGGCCGTCGCTCTTGCCGCTGTCGCCGTGACAGGGTGTGCAGTAGATGCCGAACAGCCCCTTGCCGTCGTCGAGCACCGAGGGTGTGGGCGCCAGCGGGCTGCGCAGCGCCGCGCCGGCCCGGATCGCTTCGGCCTCGCCGGGCAAGAAATGAAACGGGTGCTGGCCGCGGGCGATGGTCCCCGGCACGGGCCGTCGCAACGTCAGACCGTCGGCGGTGGCAAGGTTGGGGGCGAAGGCCTTGTAGGAGGGGCTGCGGACCATGTCGGGCATGTACTCGCGGGCCCGGCTGTGGCGGGTGGCCTGGCAGCCAGAGCTGGCGCCGACGACAGCGACGGCACCGGCGGCGACAGCGGCGATCATCAAGCGGGTCATGGCGGCGCGCTCCGCGCTTCGATGCGTTCGGCGCGATTTTCCAGAAGCAACTGGCGGGCCCGTTCCGCGTCGACGAAATCGAGGGGCACGCGCAGCACCAGGGCAAAGCGATCGTCGGTGACCCGCGCGGCCGGCAAGGTCTCGCGCTTGCCTGGATAGAGGCGCGTGCGCAGGAAAAGCGCGCCGACCGTGGCCAGACCGCCGAAGAGCACGGTCAGCTCGAAGCAGACGGGAACAAAGGCCAGGGTCGAGTTGTCAGGTTTGCCGCCGACGTTGAGGGGCCAGTCGAAGACGTTGGTGTAGTACTGAAAAAGCAGGGCGACCGTCAGTCCGCAGAGCCCCGCCAGCAGCGTCACCAGCGGCAGGCGTGTTCGCCGCAAGCCCATCGCCTGATCAAGGCCGTGGATCGGATACGGCGCGAACACGTCGTAGATCGGGAAGCGTTCGCGGTGCAGCGGACGAACCGCTGCCAGCAGGTCGTCGGCGTCGGAGAACGTGGCCACCAGGAACCCGTTGTGGTCAGCCATGGCGGTCCCTGCTTTCGTGCCTGGCTTCCGCGGCGACGCCCTTGATCTCCCAGATGGCAATCATGGGGAGAAAGCGAATGAACAGAAGAAAGCAGGTGAAGAACAGCCCAAAGCTGCCCACCAGGACGCCCACGTCGACGATGGTCGGATAGAACATCCCCCACCCCGACGGCAGGAACGCCCGGTGCAGCGACACCACGATGATCACGAAGCGTTCGAACCACATCCCGACGTTGATGAGGATCGAGGCGACGAACAGCACGACCACGCTGCGACGGGCCCGCTTGAACCACAGCACCTGCGACGTCAGTACATTGCCCAGCACCATCAGGTAAAAGCACCAGGCGTATGGCCCGGTGGCTCTGTTGATGAAGTGGTAGCGCTCGTAGATGTTGCCGCCGAACCAGGCGCCGAAGAATTCGGTGGCGTAGGCGTAGCTGACCAGCGATCCGGTGACCAGCGTGACCTTGGCCATCGCCTCCAGGTGGTTCAAGGTGATGTACCGTTGCAGGTGCATGGTCTGGCGCGTGATGATCAGCAGCGTCAGCACCATGCCGAAGCCCGAGTAGATCGCCCCGGCCACGAAGTACGGTGGGAAGATGGTGGTGTGCCACCCGGGCAGCAGCGACGTGGCGAAGTCGGTGCTGACGATCGAATGCACCGACAGCACCAGCGGCGTGGCCAGCCCGGCCAGCACCAGGCTGACCACTTCATAGCGCGACCAGGTCCGGTGCGACCCGTTCCAGCCCAGGCTCAGCGTGCCGAAGACCAGCCGTTTGATGCGCGCCGTGGCCCGATCGCGCAGGGTGGCCAGGTCGGGCAGCATGCCCAGGTACCAGAAGACCAGCGAGATGGTGAGGTACGTGCTGATGGCGAACACGTCCCACACCAGCGGCGAACGAAAGTTCACCCACAGGGGGCCGCGCTGGTTGGGAAAATAGGGAAAGATGAAGAAGGCGTCCCAGGGCCGCCCCATGTGGATCAGCGGAAACAGCCCGGCGCACATCACGGCGAAGATGGTCATCGCTTCGGCCGAGCGATTGATCGACGTGCGCCACTTCTGGCGGAACAGCAGCAGCACGGCCGAGATCAACGTGCCGGCGTGGCCGATGCCGACCCAGAAGACGAAGTTGGTGATGTCGAAGGCCCACCCCACGCTGTTGTTCAGACCCCACACGCCGATCCCCTTGGCGAACAGGTAGCTGACCATCACGCCCAGGTTGGCCAGGGCCAAAAGGGCGATGCCGAGACAGATCCACCAGCCCTTGCCGGGGCGTCCTTCCAGCGGCGCGGCGATGTCGGCGGTGATCTGCGCCGGGCTGGGGTTGCCCTCCACCCAGCGCGGCGGCGGCAAGGGGACGGCGCCTGCGCCGGCGTAGAGGTCGGGCGGCGCGGCGGTGAAGTCCGTGGGCGGCGCGCTCATGGTTTTTCTCCGGCGGCGGGCAAGGGCCGTCGGACGCGCTTGAGGTAGCCGACGTTGGGGCGCGTGCCCAGTTCGGCCAGCACCTGATAGGCGCGGGGGCTCTTCAGCAGCCGGGACACGCGGCTGTCCGGATCCATCAGATCGCCGAAGGTGATGGCGCCCGTCGGGCAGCTCTGCTGGCAGGCGGTCTGCACGTCACCGTCGCCGATCTCGCGCCGCTGCTGCAGGGCCTGGTTCTTCCCCAGCTGGATGCGCTGCACGCAGAGGCTGCATTTCTCCATCACGCCGCGTGTCCGCACCGTCACGTCGGGGTTCAGCACCAGGCGGCCCAGCGGATCTTCCATGTGCGAGGCGTGGGGTGCGGCCTTGGTGTACTCCAGCCAGTTAAAGCGCCGCACCTTGTACGGGCAGTTGTTGGCGCAGTAACGCGTGCCGATGCAGCGGTTGTAGACCTGCTGGTTCAGTCCTTCCGAACCGGTGGTGGTGGCCAGCACCGGACAGACGGTCTCGCAAGGGGCGTTGCCGCAGTGCTGGCACATCATCGGCTGGTGCAGGCTGTGGGGATCGTCGTCGGGGCCGTCGAAATAACGATCGATGCGCAGCCAGTGCATGATCCGGTTGCGCTGGACCTGGTCCTTGCCAACGACGGGAACGTTGTTCTCGACCTGGCAAGCGACCACGCACGCCGAGCAGCCGGTGCAGGCGTCGAGATCGATGGCCATTCCCCAGGCGTGAGCCCCCGTCGGCGGCGCCTTCCACAGCGTGGGCAGCGCCTCGGCGGGCTCGGCGGGCTCTGCCGGCTGCGCGTGCTCCCCGTCGAGTGTGGTGGTGGTCAGGACAATTGGCCGGTCTTCCATCGACAGATGGGTCTGCGCGCTGGGCAGCAGCACACGGTGCCCGGTCTTCTCGATGGCCAGGTCGGTCGACGTGTAGGTCCGGCCCGCGACCGAAAGGCTGCCCAGGGCGAAGGCGTTGGCGCCGACGCCGCTGCCGGCGCGCCCCGCCGCGCGGCGGCCGTGGCCCAGCGCCACCGATACCGTGCGCGGCGCCTGGCCGGCTTGCACGAAGACCGGCAGCTCGATGCGATGTTCGCCGACGGTCAGACCGACGACGTCGCCGGTGACGACGGCCAACTGGCGGGACAGTTCGGGCGACACCGCGGCGACGTTGCCCCAGGCGATGCGGGTGATGGGATCGGGCAGCTCTTGCAGCCAGGGGTTGGCAGCGTGGCGGCCGTCGCGCAGCGCCACGCTCTCGAACGTGTGCAGCTCGAACCGGTCGGCGCGACGCTGAGCGATCGCGTCGCGAAACTTCTCGGCGATGACCGCGGCGGCCGCCGTCCACTCGCGCGCCGGCATCGGCGCCGCCACCGGCGCGCCGGCGTCCGCCAGGCGCAGCACTCCCCGCTGCAGCGTCCGATCCCAGAAGGCCTCAAAGTTGGCCTCGGCGGTCTGGCGTGGAAAGACTTCGCGCCGCCAGTGGTCGCGGACGTGATCGTAGTGGCGGGTGCCCTGCCCCGCCCAGCGCAGCAGGCTCTCCGGCGCCGCCCGCGTGGAGAACAGCGGCGCGATGAGCGGTTGCGACAGGCTCAGCGTTCCCTCCACCGGCTCGGCGTCGCCCCACGACTCCAGAAAATGGTGATCGGGGCAGACGGCGTGTACCACCGCGCTGGTCTCGTCCCTGTGGGACGACAGAGAGATAGACAGCGGCACCTGGTTCAGCGCGGCGATGAACGACGCCCCGTCGGGATGGTCGTAGGCCGGATTGGCCCCATGGATGACCAGCGCGTCCACCTGACCGGCCGCCATCTGCGCCGTCAGCTCGACCAGCGCCCGATCGCTGCCCTGCCGCTGCAACGACCCGCGCGCCACGTCGACGGTGCGGCCGACGTTGTCGAGCAGCACGTTCAGCGCCGCCACCAGCATCTGCAGATCAAGATCGTTGCTGCCGCTGACCACCAGCGACGCGCCCCGCGCCTGCCACAGCTGTTCGGCGATGAGATCCAGGCGGGCCTCCGACGCGGCCGGCGACGCGGAGGACGCCAGCGCGGTGTCGTTCGTGCCGGCGTCGGCGTCGGCGTCGGCGCCGCGCTGGATCTGGGCGCTCTGGACCGCGCGCGCTCGCCGCGCCACCCGGGCGTAAAGCGCCGCCGCCACCGCGCCCAGCTCTGACGGCGCCACGGCCAGGCGCAGGTCGGCGTTGCTGCCGGTGACCGAAAAACCGGATTCGATCTGGACGTGCAGCCACGACGACCGGGCCGCCGTGCGGCGACCGGCGGCATAGGCGTGCGCGAATTCGACCGGCGACAGCCAGGTGCCCAGAAAATCGGCGTCCAGTCCGATGATGACCCGTGCCTTGTCGAAGGCAAAGTGCGGCACCACGGCACGCCCGAACGTGCGCCGGCTGGCCTCGCGCAAGGCGCTGGCCGAGACCGCATCGGCGACCACGTGGCGAAAATGGGGAAACCGCCGGCCCCAGGCGGCGATCACCGCCCGCGTCGACGGGCTGGTGATGGTTCCGGACAGAAGGACGATGTGGCGCCCGGATCTCTCGCCGCCGGCGGCGGTCAGCGCCGACAGCGCGGCGCCGATCTTCTGGTCGATCTCGGCCCAGCCCAGCGGCTGTCCGTGCCACAGCGGCCCGCGCAGTCGATCGCCGTCGTACAGCGACAGCAGCGACGCCTGGCCGGTGGCGCAGGTGCCGCCGCCAAACAGCGACGAGTCCGGATTGCCGTCGATCTTGATGGGCCGTCCGTCGCGCTGCTTGACCAGCAACGCGCACGACGACGGGCACGCGCCGCAGGTGGTGGCGAACGTCAGCGCCACGCCGGGCACCATCTCGGGCGTGGCCACCGGCAGGGGGATGGCGTTCTGCACGGGCGCGCGGCACCCGCCCGCCAACCCGACGGCGCCCAGAGAGAATCCCATCAGCGACAGGAAATCGCGGCGCGACCCCCCGCCCTGACCTCCGTCGTCGGCGTCGTCTTCGGCGGCGATCGACGGCGCCCTTCTTCGGATCTGCAGCAGCGCCGCGTCGGCCACGCGCTGGGCCTTTTCCCCGGTGCAGGACCCGCCGTGGTTGCCGTTGCCGTCTGGTTGCCGAGAGCTCATTTGTTGTCCCCGTCCCCGTCAGTAATGGCAGCTACCGCAGTCCAGCCCCGCCACCGGTTTGGGATGCTGGTCAAGACCCTGCGCTGCCCGCTGCAAGCCCGACGAAGGGAGGTGCGCGTTGCTGCGGTGGCAGTCCAGGCACCAGCCCATGGTCAGCGGCGACGTCTGCGCCACGCGATCCATCTGCTCGACAGCGCCGTGACACCGCTGGCAGGCCACGCCCGAAACGACGTGCTGGCTGTGGTTGAAGTAGACGTAGTCGGGCAGGTTGTGGACCTTCACCCAGGCGATGGGTCGGCCCAGCTGGACCGATTCCTTCAACCTCTCGATCTCCACCGTCTGCTTTTCCAGCAGGTTGTGGCAGTTCATGCACACGCTGGCCGACGGGATCCCGGCGTGACGGCTGGTGCGCGCCGCCGAATGGCAATAGAGGCAGGCGATCTTGTTGTCGCCGGCGTGGATCCGGTGCGGAAAGATGATCGGTTGATCGGGCTCGTACCCCTGGTGCACGCCCAGGCGCGAGACGTCGGAGTAGACCAGACGCGTCCCCAGGGCCAGGCCGGCCACGCTGAACAACACCGCCGGAAACCGCACGACGGATCCTAGCCGCGTCCTTCAGCAGAAAAAGGCGGGGGCTGGACGTCGCTGTCGGTCGGTCCCCGAACGATGACCAGCGTCTGCATCTCGTCCATCGCCGGCGTCGACACCCCGGCTGCCTGACGGGCCTTGCGCGCCAGACGCTGGGCAAGAGCGCGACGGCGGGACAGGCGCGCCAGATCGGCGAGGTCCTCCTGTGGCCACAGCCAGTTGCGCAAACGCTGCGGGCGAAGCCAGTCGACCAACCCGAGCGCCCGTGTT
>DATLVT010000473.1:0-12712 GCA_035577105.1 Polyangia bacterium | reverse complement strand
ATTCTCGGGGGCGATCCATGTCCCCCGCTTTCGCCCTCCTGGTCAGCCTCCTCATCGTCCTGGCAAACGCGTTCTTCGTCGCCGCGGAATTCTCGCTGGTCAAGATCCGGCCCACCCGCCTGCAACAGCTGGCCAACCAGGGCAAGCGGCGGGCCCGGCTGCTGATCAGCATGACCAACCAGCTGAACCTGTACCTGTCGACCAGCCAGCTGGGCATCACGCTGACGTCGCTGAGCCTGGGGTGGCTGGGCGAGCCGGCCTTCGCCCACCTGCTGCGCCCGCTGTTCCAGCGCATCGGCGGCGTGTCCGAAGGGACCGTGCACACGCTGGCGGCGGCCGTCAGCTTGACGCTGATCACATTCCTGCACACGGTCATCGGCGAGCTGGCGCCCAAGGGGCTGGCCATCCAGATGACCGAGCCGGTGGCGCTGTGGACCGCGGTGCCCTTCCGCGTGGTCTATATACTGGCCTTCCCGCTGGTGTGGACGCTGAAAGGCGCCGCCGGGCTGGTGCTGCGCATCCTGCAGCTGCCACCCGCCTCCGAGGCCGAGATGCTGCATTCGCCCGAGGAGTTGCGCCTGGTCCTGCAGCATGTGCAGCTGGAGCCGGGGGCGCGGCGCCTCATCGATCGCGTCTTTGACTACACCCATCGCGTCGCCCGCCACGTCATGACCTTGCGGCGCGACGTGGTGACGCTGGAGGCGGGCCGCCCCTTCGACGACAACCTGCGCATCGCCGTGGCCAATCAGTACACGCGCTATCCGCTGGTCGAACCGGGCACGGATCGCGTGGTCGGCTACGTGCACCTCAAGGACATCGTCGTCGCGCTGGCCTCGGGCAAGCGCCCCGAGCGCATGCGCGAGCTGGTGCGCGAGCCGATCTATGCCTCGGAGGACACCCGCCTGGAATGGCTGCGCCGCGAGTTTCAGCGGCGGCGCGTGCACATCGCCATCATCCTGGGCCCCGGGCACGCCTTCACCGGCATCGTCACGCTGGAAGATCTGGTCGAGGAGGTGGTGGGGGAGATCCAGGACGAGCAGGACCACGAGGAGATCCCGCCCATCATCCGCCGCCCCGACGGCAGCTTCGAGGCGGACGGCCGCCTGACCCTGGACGTGGCGGCGCGCGATCTCGGCCTGAAGTTTCCGCCGCTGCCGCCCGACGTGGAGACCCTGGGCGGGTTCGTGCTGACCCAGCTGGCGGAGTTTCCCATCCCGGGCGACGCCGTCGAGGTGGCCGGTTATCGCTTCACCGTGCTGGAGGCGCGCGACCGGCGCATCCGCCGGCTGCAGGGCACGCCCCTGCCCCCGCCGCCACCCGAGTCCGAGTAACCGCCTCCCCTTCTTGCAACGCCTTCACGGCTGGCGCGGCAGGCGGCTTGGCCACCAGCCCTCGGCCGGATCGCCGTCGCCCAGCTCGGGGGCGACGGCCGCCAGGACCTCGGCGGCCATGTGCTCGCCCAGGCGGCGGTAGGCCTCCCACTGCGCGTCGTCGAAGAACTGATCGCCGGTCGATTCCTGCGGGAAGGTGGGGTGGCTCTTCTGATAGCTGCGCACGTCGACGGGCTCGGTGCCGTTGAGGCTGGGATGGATTACCAGCAGCAGCGACGACGGCGCGCCGTCGCCATAGTGGATCCAGGCCAGCGTGGAATAACGCCGGGGTCGCACGGATATCTGGTCGCCGTCGGCAGACGGTTGATCCGACGTTTCCGGCGGTGCCAGGCCCAGGTCTTCGATCGTGCCGACCACGCGCCCGATCGATTGATCCAGCTCATCGATGGCGGCGCGATCAAAAAAGGCCACCTCGGCCGCAAAATCGGTGCGCACCTTCCGCACGAAGTTGCCCAGATCGCCGAGCTCGCCCACCACGTCAGCGCCGTTGTCGCAAAGGATGATCAGCGGCAGGCGCCGCCGCACCAGCTCGTAAGCGGCGGTGTTCTCGAAGTGCCCGCCATCGGAGAGGTACCAGTCGGGCTGGGCGGTGCCGGGAAAGCGCGCCAGCAGCTCGCCGATGAGGTGCGCCTGCACGGGGAGCAGCCGGGCAAAGGCGCGCCCCATCCAACCACTGGCCCGCACGCGCTCGGCGGTCTGGGGGCGGCTGGAAGGTTCGACACCGCTTTGAAACCAGTAACCCAGCCGAAAATTGAAGAGGCCGACCAGCAACGACAACCCGACGCTGGTGCGCGAGCCCAGCCCGGTCGACACCGCCGCGCCGGAGATGGCCATCCACTGCCCCACCGTCGGCGAGCGCGGCTTGAAGACGCCCTTCTCTGGAAAGACGCGGAAGCGCGCCCGATCGCCGCCTCCGCCGGGATCCTCGGTGGCGTGCAATGAATCGCCCTTCCAGTAGGCGTGGTGCTGGACGCCGACGCTGACCCCGGCTGGCCCCAGCGCCAGCCCCATCCCCTTGCGGTCCTTCTGCTCGACGTTGGAACGACCATCGAGGGTCTCGTTCAAGGTGACGTTGATGATGTGCAGGGGGCCGCCCCGTTCGTGCGGGCGATAGTCGGACAGCGACAGCTCGTCGCCCGGGACGTGGACGGTGAAGTTCTGCCGCTTGGGATCGTCGCGCATCGGGTTGGAGGCGCCCAGGTACGCCCGGGCCAGGCGCGCGCCGTAGAGGGCGGACAGCGACGAGCGATTGACGAAGGAATAGGTCTGGCCAAACGCCAGCGTCAGAAACGTCCCCAGGCCCAGCGCCCACAGGTACAGGCGCAGGTTGACGTACTGGGGCGTGCACAAGTGCTCGGGGCCGTCCTTGCCGGCCGGCTTGATGCGACAGATGGGCTGGCTGCGCGCGGCGTCGCGCACCAGGGCGTGTTTCCCGTCGGGCAGAACGATCTCGTAGCGCGCCCTGGGCGCCGCCCCGGGGCTGGCGTGGCCGCCCTGCTGGGACCATTCCCAGGTCAGACCGTGCGCCGCCGCGGACAGCGTCAGCAGGATGATCGACGTCAAGGCGACCGCCGCGACCAGCGCCAGCAGCTGCGCCGGCACGCGCAGATGTTTGACCGTGCCGGCGCCGACGTACCCCGCCACCCGCTGCAGCAGCATCGCCACCGTCGCCACGCTGGTAAAGCCAATCCCGATCCAGGCCGCGACGCTGGACAGCCCGTCGCCGCCCATCCAGACCGCGTAGGTGGTCTGGCCCAGCGAATCGAACAGCGCAAAGACGGCGAACGTCGCCGTCGCCGTCAAGGCCGTGCGGAGGCGCAGCGTCAGCAGATTCCGCGCCTGGGCGGCGCTGTGGGTGATGCCGACGGCCACCGCCCAGCAGATGCCGCTGACCACCAGGACCATCGCGACGGCCACCAGCGGCTGCCACGGTCCCCTGTACAGAGACAGGCCGCTCAGCGATGAGACCATGCAAGCCACCGCCGCCATCACCAGAGCGATCAACGTCAGGATGGGGCTGGAGGCGTCGACACCGTCCGATTTACCGTCGCCGGCATCCGAGCGTACCAGCCAGTAGGCTATGCCGTTGGGAAGGACCCACAGCCCGGCCATTGCCGCCGCCACGACGATGGTGGGACTCCACCAGAACGACGGCCGCACCAGGACGTCCTGCAGCACCGAGGCTTTGCCGGCGGCGAGCTGTTCCACCAGCCAGGTGAGCGATCGCCGCACGCCGTTGGCCGACAGGAACGCGGTCAGGACCAGCGTCGCCAGCACGACGTGGATGGCCACCAGGTTGCGCAGCACGACCGCCATCGACAGCCACATGTCCGCCGAACCGTTGGGCGCCAGATAGCGCCCGCTCTCCCGCAGCCAGTCGACCGGCGGGCTGCGCGACTCCTTCAACACCGCCTCGATCTGGACCCAGCGCGGATCGTTGACGGCGATGGTGTCGTCGCCCGACGCCGTCGACCAGCGCTGAAACAGGCCGCCCAGAAAGGTCCCGATGTATCCCCCACCCGACGCCGTCGAGACATAGTCGATGAAGCGCAGCCGGCCGCGTCTGGCCAGCGCCTGCAAGACCCCCAGCGACACGGTGGCGCTGCGGATCCCGCCGCCCGACAGCGCCAGACCGATCAGGTTCCGGGGCGGCGCCGACGCGGCGGCGCCGTCCGCCGGCACGTTGCGCCGCCTGGCCACGAAGGCCATCTCCTGTCTCCAGAGCTCGTCGGGAACAAACGGAGAACGCGGCGCCGACTCGGACGAATCGGGAAAATTGGCGGCGGGCATATCGTCACCTCAGGCAAGGCGGACAAAGCAGGCCAAGCGGACCCAAGCGGACCAAGCGGACAATGACGGCGTATCGGGCGGGACCGTATCAGAGGGACGGCCGGCGCGGGCCTGTCACCGCAAAGCGGAAGTCCCGAAAAAAAGGAGAAGGTGCCCAGGGACAGAGTCGAACTGTCTACACATGGATTTTCAGTCCATTGCTCTACCAGTTGAGCTACCTGGGCGTTTACGAAGTGCCGTGCGTACTTACGTCATCCGTGGCCGGTCCGTCAACCGGTTCCGTGGGCGGCGGAAAGCCGCCGACCCACCACCGGTCAAGGACGCTGGTCCATTGGCGAGGGGCGGACCGGGGGTTACAATGCCGGCGCTTCTCTCCGGTCAAGCCATCGTCACCGCCCACCGATAGATCGCCTGGCAGTCGGGCCCCAGGTCCACCACCCCACCATCATCATGCGGATCGCCGTTGTCACCCTGCTTGCCGGGGTTGTCTGCTTCACCCCGGTAGGCGCGCGCGCCCAGGGGTTCGACGCGCAGATCTTTCGGCCGGCGACGTCGACCAGTGGCTATTTCTCCCAGGACAAGGCCAAGGTCCTGGGTCGCGGCACCGTCGACGCCGGGCTGACGCTGGATCTCGCGCACAACCCGCTGGTCCTGCGCGACGCCGACACCAACCAGATCGTCCCCGACGGCGGCGTGGTGGCGAACCGTCTGGCCGGTCACCTGGGGGTCTCGATCGGCCTCGGCGACTGGATCGAGCTGCGGGCGCGACTTCCGGTGGTTCTGTACCAGGGCGGCGACTTCGGTCTCATCAAACCGCAAGACAAGCTGAAGACAACCGTGCTCGGCGATCTCGATTACGTCGTCAAGGCGGGCATCGTGGGCAAGCCGGCCAGCGCCGGGTTCCATCTTGCCGCCTCGCTTGGGTTCAGCGTACCCACCGGCAGCTCGTCGAACTTTGCCGGCGACGGGTCGGTGGGGCTGCGTCCGCGCCTCATCGTCGGCCATGAATCGCCGCGCCTGTCGCTGGCGGCCAACGCCGGGTACAACGTCCGGCACAAGAACAACCTGTCGACGGTGAACATCACCGTCGACGACGAACTGGCCGGCGGCGTGGGCGCCGGATACGCCGTGATCCCGGACAGCCTGTGGCTGCTGGGCGAGGCCTATGTCTCGCGGGCCGTGCACGGCGGTGCCGGCGTTCGCGACACGCCCAGCGAGGCGGTGGCGGGCGCCCGCTATGCGCTGCCCGGTCCGTGGATGTTGCAAGGAGGCCTGGGCGTCGGGCTGACCAGCGGCGTCGGTTCACCGGCGGTGCGCGGCGTGCTGATGCTGGCCTACGCCTCGGACTTGCATCACCCCATCGTGCTGCGCCCGCTGGAGAGCCCGGAGATGCCGCCGCCCCAGCCGCCGCCGCCAGCACCCCCGCGCGACAGCGACGGCGACGGCATCCTGGACACCGCCGACAAGTGCCCCAACGAGCCCGAGGACAAGGACGGCTTCCAGGACGACGACGGCTGCCCCGATCCCGACAACGACGGCGACGGCATCCCCGACACCGCCGACAAATGCCCCAACGAGCCCGAGGTCTTCAACGGATTCCTCGACGACGACGGCTGCCCTGACAAGGGCGCCGAGCTGGCCATCATCAAGGGCGAACGCATCGAGATCCACGAGCAGGTGAACTTCGCCACCAACAAGGCCATCATCCAGCCCAGCTCGTTCCCGTTGCTCAGCACGGTCGCCAAGCTGATGGCCCTGCACCCTGAGCTGCTGAAGCTGCGCATCGAGGGCCACACCGACCGCAGCGGCAACGCCGCCAAGAATCTCAGGCTGTCTCAGGACCGGGCCGAGGCCGTGCGCACCTACCTCATCGAACAGGGCGGCATCGCCGGCACCCGCCTGGAGGCGGTCGGCTTCGGATCGACAAAGCCCATCGCCACCAACGGCACCAAGAAAGGCCGCGCCCTGAACCGCCGCTCCGAATTCATCATCGTGGATCGGGCGGGGGCGACGTCGGCTCCGTCCTCATCGCCGACTATGCCGCCCGGCAGCTAGCTGGATCTCGCGGCGTCCGCCGCCGGCGAAGGCCGCTCGGGGCCGTTGTCCCTCGGCGCTTCGGACACACAG
Source organism: Polyangia bacterium (assembly GCA_035577105.1). Classification (GTDB taxonomy): domain Bacteria; phylum Myxococcota_A; class Polyangia; order Fen-1088; family Fen-1088; genus DATKEU01. The sequence goes on along the minus strand of DATLVT010000473.1, from coordinate 6,404 downwards.
CTCGCGAGGTCTAGAATCTCGAACGCGGCCCCGGCGAAGCGGCCCGATGGGGAAGGTTTCCTGCAGCGACAGGACCCGCCCACGCGGAGGAGGCGAACGCCGCGACGCTAGCGGTTACCGGCGCGGCAAGGGAATAGCCGGCCTTGATAGGCTGTTGACCGTAGGCTACCCTTCGACCGTTACCTCCCCTCATGATCGGCCTAGGTTTGGTGCTGTCAGTTGTTGCTGCCCTGCCGACGTCCCAGACGTTGGCCGCGGCGACGTGCGCCGAAGACGCCGCGGCCAGCGCGGTGGTATTCACCGACATCGACGGTGTCAGTGAGGGATGGGACGAGAGTGTCGGCGACATCGTCGACCCGGTTCGTTACGCCACGCCGGCGGCCATCGACTGCCGGGTGCCCTTGGTGACGCCGGTGCTGCTCGCCCTGGTGGGCGAATGCGGCGGGGTGACGGTCACGGATACCTCCTATCGCGCCTCCCGCCTGCCGGAGAGCGAGGCCCCCGCCGGCAGCTTCTCGCCGGTTCGATCAGACGCGACGGCCAAGGGTCGCGTCCCCGTGTGCAGCGGCCTCCCCGCGTCACCCGGCGCCTGGTCCTCGCCTCCTTCTTTGCAACCGGTGGCGCTGTTCGCGCTGCCGGACATGCCGCGGCTCACGCTCTCGCAAGCCGTCTTTGCTGATGAACAGGCGCCGCATTCGGCGCAGACCCGCCGCCTGGAACGACCGCCCCGCGTCTGACCGGTTCGCGTTCGTTTCAATTTCCCGTCAGGTGCGGCAGGTCGCGGCGACGTTCGTCGCGCGGCGCCGCGCCTGGCTTCACGTCACGCAAGAGGAGAACGTCATGAGTAAAGGTACTGCTGTGGTTTTGATGGTCGTCGCGCTGGCCGGCGGCTACGGGCTGAAGAGCCTGGTTACCAGCGACAGCGACAAGGGCGACAAGAAAGAAGCGGCCCAAGGTTCGGCCCCGAAAGCAGCCGCCCCGGCGCCCGTCGCGGACAAGGCCGCCGACGGCGTCGAGCGGTTTCGGGTCCCCCTGGAAGGCCCGGCGCGCGGACCGGCCTCGGCCAAGGTGAACATCGTCGCCTTCTCGGACTTTCAGTGTCCGTTCTGCAGCCGCGTGGTCCCCACCATCGACAAGCTGATGAAGGACTATCCCACGCAGGTGCGGTTCTATTTCCGCCACAACCCGCTGGAGTTCCACCAGGACGCGCCGCTGGCGTCGCAAGCGGCGCTGGCCGCCGAGGCGCAGGGAAAGTTCTGGGAGATGCACGACAAGCTGTTCGCCAACCAGCAGAACATCAAACGCCCCGACCTGGAGAAGTACGCCAAGGAGCTGGGCCTGGACATGGGCAAGTTCAAGTCGGCGCTGGACAACGGAACGTACAAGGGCCGCATCGACACCGACATGGCCCTGGCCCGGCAGATCGGCGTGCAGGGAACGCCGAACTTTTACCTGAACGGCCGCAACATCCAGGGCGCGCAGCCCTACGAGGAGTTCAAGAAGGTCGTCGACGACGAGATCGCCCGCGCCGACAAGATCCTGGCCAAGGGAACGCCGGTCAGCCAGCTGTACGCGACGTTCATGCAAAGCGCGAAGACCGGCCCCTCGGCTGCGCCCGCCGCACCGACGCCGGCCAAGGCCCCTGCCGCGGGGACCGAGGTGTACAAGGTCGCCGTCGGTGACGCCCCCACCAAGGGCGGGAAGAACCCCAAGGTCACCATCATCGAGTTCTCCGAGTTTCAGTGCCCGTTCTGCAGCCGCGTCTCGCCGACGTTGACCCAGGTGCTGAAGGACTATGGCGACGACGTCCAGATCGCCTTCCGCCACAACCCGCTGCCCTTTCACAACAACGCCATGATCGCCTCCATCGCCGCCGAGGCGGCGCGCGAGCAGGGCAAGTTCTGGGAGATGCACGACAAGCTGTTCGCCAACCAGCAGAACCTGGACCGGCCCAATCTGGAGAAGTACGCGCAGGAGCTGGGCCTGAACATGAACAAGTTCAAGGCGGCGCTGGACGGCGAGAAGAACAAGGACCGCATCAAGAAGGACATGGACGACGCCGCCAACTTCGGCGCGCGCGGCACGCCGAACTTCTTCATCAACGGTCACAACTTCCGGGGCGCGCAGCCGCTGGAGAACTTCAAGTCGGTCATCAACGACGAGATCAAGAAGGCCGACGAGAAGCTGAAGGGCGGCGTCACGCGCGCCCACCTTTACGCCGAGCTGACCAAGGACGGTCTGACCAAGGCGGCCGCGCCGGCGCCCCAGCAGCGCCCCGGCGAAGCGGACGCGGGCACCGTGTACCGCGCCGACATCAAGGGCGCGCCCCTCAAAGGCGCCAAGGACGCGCTGGTGACCATCGTGCAGTTCTCGGATTACCAGTGCCCGTTCTGCTCGCGCGTCGAGCCGACGCTGAACAAGGTGATGGAGGACTACAAGGGCAAGGTGCGCGTCGCCTGGCGTGACCTGCCGTTGCCGTTCCACCCCAACGCCATGCCGGCTGCCATCGCCGCCCGCGCCGCCGGCGAGCAGGGGAAGTACTGGGAGATGCACGACAAGATCTTCGCCAATCAGCAGACCATGGACCGCCCCACCTATGAGAAGTACGCGCAGGAGCTGGGCCTGAACATGGGCAAGTTCAAGGCCGCGCTGGACAGCCAGAAGGGCAAGACCGACATCGAGGCCGACGCCGCCGCCGGCAACAAGATCGGCGCCCGGGGCACGCCCGCCTTCTTCATCAACGGCAAGTTCCTGTCGGGCGCCCAGCCCTACGAGATGTTCAAGTCGAAGATCGACGACGAGCTGAAGACGGCCGAGGCGCTGGTGGCCAAGGGGACGCCCAAGGCCAAGGTCTATGACGTGCTGATGAAGGACGCCAAGACCGAGATCGCGGCGGCTCCCGCGGCGGCCGAGGCCGAGAAGGGCCCCGAGGCCGACACCACTGTCTACAAGGTCGATCCGGGCTCGGCGCCGTCAAAGGGGCCGAAGAACGCCGCGCTGACCATGGTGATCTTCTCGGACTTCCAGTGTCCGTTCTGCTCGCGCGTCGAGCCGACGCTGACCCAGATCGAGAAGGACTACGGCGGCAAGGTTCGCCAGGTGTGGAAGAACTATCCCCTCCCCTTCCACAACAATGCCGAGCCGGCGGCCGAGGCGGCCATGGCGGCTGGCGCCCAGGGCAAATTCTGGGAGATGCACGACAAGCTGTTCGCCAACCAGCAGAGCCTGGACCGTCCCAGCCTGGAGAAGTACGCCCAGGAGCTGGGCCTCAACATGTCCAAGTTCAAGGCCGATCTGGACGGCCAGAAGTACAAGGCCCAGATCGAGGCCGACACCAAGGAGGGCCAGGCGGTCGGCGTCAACGGCACGCCCGCCGTGTTCATCAACGGCCGCAAGATCGCCGGCGCGTACCCGCTGGAGACGTTCAAGAAGATCGTCGACGACGAGCTGGCCAAGAAGGAAGGCGGCGGCAAGCACGCCGTCGTTGCCAAGCGGAAGACGTAAGCACCGCCGGCGACACAACCTGCGACGCCGCCTGCTGGGAGGTCACCCTCCCGCGCAGGCGGCCGCAGACGACACGGCGCTAGTAGTCGCTCTCTGACAGGGTCATCTCGTCCTTGACCGAGGTGACACCGGGCACCTTCTGGGCGTCTCGGATCGCCTGGTGCCGATCCCCGTCATTGCGGACGTAACCGCTCAGCACGACCACGCCGTTGGACGCCTGGACGTCGATCTTCCCGAGGACGAGCGGATCGTCTTTGGTCAGCGTTTCCCGGACGCTCTCGGCCAGGCTGACGTCATTCGGCGTCACCACCGCGGGTATGTTGGAATTTTTTTGGTCCTTGGCCGACGCAGGCCCGGCTGTGCCGGCCCCGATTCCCGTCGCCACCGCCAGCGCCCCCGCGATCAACCAGAATTTCCCTCGCATGACTTTCCTCCTTCGGCGCGGGAGGCGTCGAGGTTGTCGGCGACCCCGCGCGCTAACCCACAACGTAATCACCCCGTCGGGCAGTGACAGGACGGGTTCTCGCGATTCCACCTCTAGGAGTACACTGCGGAATGCTCATCGTCATGAGGGCCGACGCCTCCAAGGAGGATGTGGCCGCCGTCGAAGCCAAGATTCGCGACCTCGGTTTTGCGCCGAACGAGATCCCGGGTTCGACCCGACTGGCCATCGGCATCACCGGTAACCAGGGACCGCTGGATCCAGGGCTGTTCAACGTTCTGCCCGGCGTGGCCGAGGCCGTGCCGGTGTCAAAGCCCTGGAAGCTGGTCTCGCGCGAGGTCAAGCCCCACGACACGGCGGTGAAGATCGGGGCCGGTCAGTTCGGCGGCGGCAAGTTCGGCGTCATCGCCGGCCCCTGCGCCGTGGAGAGCCGCGAGCAGGTGCACGCCGCCGCCAAGGCGGTCAAGGCGGCCGGGGCGCGGTTTCTGCGCGGCGGCGCCTTCAAGCCACGCACGTCGCCGTACGCCTTTCAGGGCATGAAAGAGGAAGGCCTGAAGATCCTGGCCGAGGCCCGCGAGGCCACCGGCCTGCCCATCGTGACCGAGGTGATGGACACCCGCGACGTCGACCTGGTGGCGCGTTACGCCGATGTCCTGCAGATCGGCGCGCGCAACATGCAGAATTTTTCCCTGCTGGAGGCCGTGGGCGGCGTGGGCAAGCCAGTGATGCTGAAGCGCGGCCTGTCAGCCACCATCCAGGAGTTCCTGATGGCGGCGGAATACATCGTCAAGCAGGGCAATTACGACGTCATATTGTGCGAACGCGGCATCCGCACCTTCGAGACGATGACCCGCAACACGCTGGACCTGGGCTCGATCCCGCTCATCAAACGCCTCACCCACCTGCCGATCATCGTCGATCCGTCGCACGGCACGGGCGATCGCGCGTCGGTGCCGGCCATGGCCCGGGCGGCGGTGGCGCTGGGCGCCGACGGCCTGATGGTCGAGGTGCACCCCCAGCCCGACAAGGCGCTGTCTGATGGACCACAGTCGTTGACGCCGGAAGGATTCGCCGCGCTGATGACGTCGGTGCGCGCCATCGCCGGCGTGGTCGGGCTAGAGTTGTAGCCGAGCCCCGACGCTGATAGCGATCGATCCAGATGCAATGGGAGCAGCACCACTGATGAAGACCAGCAACGGCACAATGGCGGCCATCGCGCTGACGGTCCTGGCCCTGTCCTACGTGACCACGCGCTTTCTGGCCGGCGCGCACGAAAGCCTGGAACGCACGCGCGCCAACGCCTGCCGGGGCCTGAACCCCGATCCGGTGCCGGCGGCGCTGCAAAACCGCGAGGCGCCCGACTTTGAATTGCCTGATCCCAGCGGCAAGATGGTCTCGCTGCGATCGCAGCGCGGCCACCCGGTGATGGTCAATTTCTGGGCGACCTGGTGTCCCCCCTGCATCGAAGAGATGCCGTCGATGGAAGAGCTGGCCCGGTCGCTGGAGAACACCGACCTGCGCATGATGGCGGTCAGCGTCGACGACAACTGGGACGTGGTGCGGCGATTCTTTGCCGCCGGCACCAAGATGGGTGTCCTGCTAGATATCAGCAAGGAAGTCCCCAAGAAGTTCGGGACGGAAAAATATCCGGAGACTTACTTGATCGACGCCAGCGGAAAAGTGCGCCACTACTTCATCAACAAACGCGATTGGTCCAAGCCCGAAGCCCTGGCCTGCCTGGAAAGCTTGCGGTGAGCATCGCCCAGGCCGCTGCGGGGTCGGCTCCAGGATCGACGCCAGCGCCCGCGCGCCGGCGGGGCATCGCTCCGCTGCCGCTGCTGACGCTGATCAATTTCTTCAACTATCTGGACCGCCAGGTGGTCTACGGAATGACGCCGATCATCGGCGAGCACTTTCACATGACGGGAGCCCAGCTGGGCTCGCTGGCCATGGTCAACCTGCTGGTGTTCGCCGTGGCGTCGCTGGCGTCGGGCCCCATCGCCGATCGGTTCGGACCGCGCCGGGTGATCTTCGGCGGCATCCTGATCTGGAGCATCGCCACCATCGGCTCCGCGCTGTCGACGTCGCTGCCCATGCTGCTGTTCTTCCGGGCCCTGGTGGGGGTGGGCGAAGGGGCGTACGGTCCCAGCGCCAACACCCTGCTCTGCGCCGATGCACCGCTGGAAAAACGGGGACGGGCCCTGGGCATCTACAACGTCGGCATGGCGGTGGGCGGGACCAGCGGCCTGGTGCTGGGCGCGTTGCTGGCGCCGGTGCTGGGGTGGCGCGCGGTCTTCTGGATCGCCGGCGGGCCCTCGATCCTGCTGGCGCTGGCCTCGGCCTTCATCGCCGCGCCCGATCGGCTGCCGCGCCCCTCGGTGCTGCCGGCCCGGTCATATCTGCTGTCGCCCACGTACATCGCGGCGCTGCTGGGCGGCATCCTGGCCACCTTCGGCGC
>DATLVT010000472.1:0-6117 GCA_035577105.1 Polyangia bacterium | reverse complement strand
TTTCCGTCGCGGTCGCCTTTATCGCCGTCGCCGTCATCGTCCCGGGTGCTGCGAATGCTTTTCCGTGGATGATCGGACACGGGTACAGCGGCTGCGCGTCCTGCCACGTCGATCCGTCGGGCGGCGGCCTGCTAAACGAATTCGGCCGTGGCGAGGCCGCCGATTCCCTGCGCTCGCATTACGGAAGTGAACCGTCGCCCGTCCAGCCCTTCTTCGGGGTGTTTCAGAACCCCGATTGGCTGCTGACCGGCGGCAGCATCCGGTACATGGGGCTGTTCATGAAGACCGACGGCGCACCGCTGATGAACAGTTTGATCTTGATGCAGGCCGACCTGCGCGCCGGCGTGCAGGCAGGCGCCTGGCGGGCGGCGGGAAGCCTGGGCTTCATCCAGAATGGGAACTCGCCCGCCGCGGTGGTGGGCAGCCTGGTGGCGCGCGAATACTGGGTCGGTTACGCGTTCGCCAACGACACAGTGCTGTTGCGGGCAGGACGCATCAACCTGCCGTTCGGGATTCGCTCGATCGAACACACGCTGTTCGTCCGAGCGGCAACACGCACGGATCTGAACGATACCCAGCAGCACGGAGTGGCCCTGGCCTTTCGCGGCGGCGGCTTTCGCGGCGAGCTGCAGGGCGTCGCCGGAAACTATCAGGCCAGCCCCGACGCTTTTCGCGAGCGCGGCTACAGCGGTTACCTGGAGTGGAGCCCGGACAGTCGGTATGCACTGGGCGCCAGCAGTTTGATCACGCACGTCGCGCAAGACCCATACTTTCGCACCGCCAACACCCGACAAGCTCACGGCGTTCTGATGCGGGCCGCTCCCATCGAACGCGTGGTGGCGCTGGCGGAGGCCGACTACGTCATTCAAGCGCCCACGGGACTGTCACAGTGGAACGGACTGGCCACTCTTCTGCAGCTGGACGTCGAGCCCTGGCAAGGCCTGCACCTGATCGGCAGCGGCGAGACCTATGCCTCCGGTCAGCCCAACACCCCGACGTCGTGGGGCATCTGGGGCGGCGTCGGCTGGTTCTTTCTTTCACACGCCGACCTGCGGGTCGACTACATGCACCGAGCGCAGTCGTACGGCACGGTCCGCGTTCCCGTCGACGCGGTGATGGCTCAAATCCACCTTTTTCTGTGAGGGTCCCCATGCGCATTCAATTGTCCGTTGGATGGTCGCTGGTGGGAATGACGCTGGCCCTGCTGTTACCGGCCTCGGCTCAAGCAAAGTCAGAGTACGTTCGCGACATCCAGTCGAACCTGGCCCTGTCGTATCAACCGCCTTGCCGCGTTTGCCACATTCAAGGAACGACCGGTCCAGGCAGCGTGCAGACGCCTTTCGGGGTGTCGATGTTGGCGCACGGCCTGACCGCCGCGCAAAGCACCCTTGCCCCCGCACTGGACGGGCTGGCCGCCGAGGCGATCGACAGCGATGGCGACCATGTCTCTGACATCGACGAATTGAAGATGAACACCGATCCCAACACGGCGGCCGACGTGCCGCTGGACGCGACCAGCCCCACCTACGGGTGCGCGGTGTCCGCCGGACCTTCGGCGGGGACGACGGACCTTGGGGTAGCTGGCACCTGGCTGGCAGCGGCGGTCATCGTTTGGCGGCGGCGCAGCCAGCGAGCGAGGGTCGCTAGATATCCGTGATCGCGTCGCGGTCGCTGCTGCCGGCCGGCTTCTTCTTGCCGCTGCCGGATTTGCCGTGGGACGAGCCTGACGACGAGCGACCGCTGTCGCTGCTTGAGGGATGACCGCTCTGGCTGTCTGACGACGAGGCGTGCTTGTCGAACATCAGCTCGATCAGGCGGTCCTTGCTGCCGTCCACTTCCAGGGTTCGTTCGGCGCCGGACGGCGGTTTGAGCACGATGCGGTGGGCTTGCGGCCCGCGGGCGATCTGCAGCGGCAGCGACGCCGGGCGACCGTCCAGAGTCACGGCGGTGCGCGCCGGCACGCCCTGAAGATCGATGCGGACGGTATCGGGCACCGACGGCTCCGGCGGCGCGGCCGGCGCCGCGGCCCTGGGCGCCGGCTCGGCCGCGGGCGGCGGCTCGGCGGCGGCGGTGCTCGGTGCTGGTGGCGCCGCCGCGGCGACATTTTCCACCGACGCGGCGTTCGCCGTCGGCTCCCCGGCCGCGACCCGCTTGTGCGGCGAACCCCCGCGCGTGGCCACGATGGCGATCACGCCAATCACCACCACGGCGCCGCCGGTCAGCGCGAACATCTTCCCGCGCGCCGCCGGCCTGACGACGACTGGCGCCTCCTCCACCTCGGCCGCCGCGGAGCCCATCGTCGTGGTCGGCCGAACCGGCGCCTCCATGACACGCGTGCCGCCGACATAGGCCGCCGACACTGAGCTGTCACGGCCCGAGCCGGTGGGCACCCGCACGCGGCCCGATTCCAGCACGCTCGCCGGCTTTGCCGGGATCCCGTAGGGCGTCACCGGACGAGACGACGACGAAGGCGACGCGGCGATGGCGCCTGATCCCGGCAGCGGCGTGACCTGCGAACGCGGGATCCCTCCCGGCGCCACCTGCGTCGACGAGAACTGCGCCGCCGTCGCGGGCCTCTCCACCGGAAGGCGCGGGCGCAGCGGCTTGTCCAGGACCAGCCCCATCGTCGCCGCGCAGGCGGCCAGCTCGGCGGCGACGTCGTCCATGGTCTGCGGACGCTGTTCGGGTTTCTTCGACAGCATGCGCAGGATCAGCGCGTTCATGGCCGGCGACATGCCCGGCACGCGGTTGATGGGCGGCTCCGGTGGCTCGGAGACGTGGGCGATGATCATGTCGCCCGCCCCCTCGTGCACGAAGGGCGGCGCCCCGCACACCAGCTCGTAGAGGATGCAGCCCAGCGAATAGATGTCGGACCGCAGGTCAACCTGGCCGGCGCCGCGACACTGCTCGGGCGACATATAGGCCGGCGTTCCCAGCAGCATGCCGGTCTTGGTCTGGTTGGTGCCGCCTTCTTGCTGGGCCAGCTTGGCGATGCCGAAATCCAGGATCTTCACGGTCACCGTGGGATCGCTGGCGCTGGCCAGGTGCAGGTAGACGTTGTCCGGCTTCAGATCGCGATGAATGATCCCGGTGGCGTGCGCCGCGCCGACGGCGCCGGCGATGCTGGTGGCGACACCCAGCAGAAACGGCAGATCCTGTCCCAGCGCGCCGGTGCGATTCAGGTATTCCCCCAGGCTTTCGCCCTCGAGGTACTCCATGATGATGAACGCCTGATCATCAAGGACGTCGCAATCCAGGATCTCCACGATGCCCGGGTGCTTGATCAGGGACGTGGCGCGCGCTTCGTTGAAGAAACGATCCAGCACCGTCGCCTTCTGCGACAGCTCGGGCAGCAAGACCTTGACCGCCGCCCGCCGGGCGACCCGTCGGTGCTGGGCAAAATAAACGTCGCCCATCCCGCCCTGACCGATCTTGTGAAGGATCGTGTATCCGCCGAGCTGCTGCCCCACGCCTATCATCTGCTGGCCTTTGGCTAGTATCCGGGCAAACGTTCCGTCGTCAAGCCCATGCACGGGTGGGGCCAGCGGGCCCCGTTCCCAGGGCCTCAGTTTTGCGTGACCTTGCTGCCTTTGATGATGACGTCACCCGACGCCTTGACGTTCACCTTGCCGCCGGCGTCCAGGGTGATGTTCTTGCCCTTGATGGTGATCTCACCGCTCTTCTTGAGGATGATGCTGGCCTCGCCCGACTGAAGAACGATCTCGTCGCCGGCGTCGACCACCAGCTTCTTTCCCACCTCCAGCGATTCGTCCTTTGAAACGCTGATGGTCAGCTTGCCGCCGATGCTGACGGTGTCGTCCTTGCTGATGTTCAGGGTGCGGGCGCCCGAAACGGTGACGCTCTGGTCCTTGGTGACGTCCAGGGTCTGGGCGCCGCTGACGGTGGTGGATTCATTCTTGCCGACCGTGGTCGAGCGGTTCTCGCCGACGCTGATCGTCTGGTCCTTGCTGATGCTGATCGTCTCGCCCTTGCTGACCGTGCGGCTGCGCGCGCCGGTCACCGTGATCGTCTCGTCCTTGTCGACGGTCTCGGTGCGGGTGCCGTTGATGGTGATGGTCTCGTTCTTCTTGACCGTCTCGGTGCGATTGCCGTCGACGGTGATGGTCTCGTCGTTCTTGATCTCCGTGGTGCGGTCGTGGCCGACCTCGCGGTGCTCGTCGTTCTTGACCAGCGAGGTGAGATCTTTCTCCGCCTGCAGGTAGACCTCTTCCGAACCCTTCTTGTCTTCAAAGCGCAGCTCGTTGAAATTCGCCGGCGCGCCCCCCTTGGTGCTGCGGCTCTTGATCCCGCTCTGGGTTTGGTTGGCCGGCAGATCGTAGGGTGGCATGTTGTCGGCGTTGTAGACGCGGCCGGTGATGATGGGGCGATCGGGATCGCCCTCCAGGAAATCGACGATCACCTCCTGACCCATGCGCGGAATGTGGATCGATCCCCACTTGGGCCCGGCCCAGGCCTGCGACACGCGCACCCAGCACGAGCTCTGCTCGTTGCTCTTTCCTTCTCGGTCCCAGTGAAACTGCACCTTCACGCGGCCGTACTTGTCCGTCCAGATCTCCTCGCCGCCCTTGCCCACCACGATGGCGGTCTGCGGGCCGGCCACCGTCGGCTTGGGGGTGGTCAGCGGCGTGCGAAACGTGTGCTTGGAATCGATGGCGAAGAAGCTGCATTGAAAATCCTCGCCTTCGCCTCCCTGTCCGCTGCCGGATGAATAGGCGTTCGTCGACAGGGTGTACGACGCCGCCGTCACCAGGTATTGCTGGTTCTGTTTTTCGGCCGGATAGTCGGTCAGCGCGAAGCAGGCGCCGGGGCGGATGCCGCGCGCATTGCCGGCGCCGGTGGCCATCTCGCTCTGCTGTTGCTGCTCTTCCAGCCGCCGGGCCACATAGGCGTCTCTTTGATCGGTGGCCAGATACAGGCCCGGATATTCAAAGACCTGCAGCTTGGCGTCCGTTCCCGGTTTGTGCGCGCTGAGCACCGACAGCAGCGGCGCCCGGGGCTTCTCGAAGTCGAACTCCTTGGCCGCGAAACCGCCCGGTTCGACCTGCAGCCCCAGGCTCCAGGCGGCGATGTGCTGGTGGCCGAGCTTGTCTATCGACGACGGATCGCCGACGAAGAACGGGATGGCTTCATAGCCGGGGACCTTGTCGTGGCTGACGCCGTCGCACAGGACCATGACGTGCTTACCGTGCTCGTGACGGAACCAGTAATAGATGCCCGCCTGTTCCATCAGGCGGCTGACAAAGTTGAAATCGGTCTCGTGGTACTGCACCAGGTATTCGACCGGCTTGTAGCTGCCCTGGTCCAGACCGCTGGCGTCGATGTCGCCGGAGAATCCGTGCTCCTCGAAGATCTTGCGAAGCACGTCGACCACGCTCTTGCCCTGGAAGATGCGGCTGTTCGACGAGCGGGACAGGATCCACAGCCAGGGGCGCAGCTTGGCCCGATAGCGGAAATTTTCGCCCGTCCAGGCCACCAGCGAGAAACGCGCCACGAGGCCGTTGAAGAAACGGGGCGGATGGTTGCCCATGCCCATCTCGACGGTCATCCGCTTGCCGACGGCGTCGGCGATGACCAGATCCGCCGTCGGGCTGAGGATGTCGACGTCGTACTCGAAGGGACGCCCCAGGGCCTCGCCTCCCGACATCCGCTCGAAGACGACTTTTCCCTGACCGACAGGCGAGATCACCTCGACGGAGCGGATACTAGGCATGGGCGTTCCTCATCAGTGCGCTGTGCACGTCAAGTTATCATCGAAAGTGTGTCGAAAGTTTCGGGGTCATCGTGCGCGAGCTACCGATCGAGGAGGTCCGGCGGCAATTTGCGGCCGGTGTCATGCTGCAGGCGGGCGCGAAATTTATCGATGGCCTCCGGCTGGCTGGCGTCGCCGGTCACCACCTCCTCGGCGGACCACACACCGTCGGTGCGACGGAGCAGGGCGCCCACCGGTCGGCCGCTGGCCTTGTGTTCCTGGCCTTCAAAGTAGGCCCAGTCGCCGACCACGGTCAGGCGGGCCACCTTGAACTCGACGGCTTCATTCAATTTCGCGCGAATGGCCTCAAGCAGGGCCTTGCGCACCGGCGATCCCGGACCGGGATG